>JANLTS010000061.1:0-12630 GCA_031363045.1 Hyphomicrobiales bacterium | reverse complement strand
TGCATGCCGCCCTCACGGCCGTAGCCCGAATCCTTGAAGCCACCGAATTCGGCGATGGGCGAGACGACGCGATAGGTGTTGATCCACACGATGCCGGCGCGCAGTTTTTTGGCCATGCGGAGTGAGCGTGCACCGTCGCGCGTGAAGACACCAGCCGCCAGACCTTGGCGCGAGTCATTGGCAAGCCGCAAAACATCATCCTCCTGATTGAAGCGCAGCACGCTCAGCACCGGGCCGAAAAGTTCGGTATCGACGATGCGCATCTTCTGATCGAGGCATTCGATGATGGTGGGTTCATAGAACCAGCCGCGATTGGGCGATGCCGGGCGATTGCCACCGGTCAGGAGCTTGCCGCCCTGCTCCTGGGCGAAGGTCACTTCTGTCTCGATGCGTTCGAGTTGGCCGGTTGTGGCGAGCGGCCCCATCTGGGTTTCCTCCGCAAGCGGATCGCCAATGCGGATCCGCTTGGCGCGATTCACCATCGTGTCGAGAAACTGGTCGGCAATCTTATCATGCAAGTAGAGTCTGGAGCCCGCCACGCAGCTCTGGCCACTCGCTCCGAAAATGCCGGCGATCGATCCGTTGACAGCACTTTCGAGATCGGCATCTTCAAAGACGATGAAGGGTGACTTGCCGCCGAGTTCAAGCGACACTTGCGCGAAATTTTCCGCTGAATTGTGGATGATATGCCTGGCCGAGCCCGGCCCGCCGGTAAAGCTGATGCGGGCGACAAGCGGATGCGAGGTCAGCACGCGGCCACAGGGCTCGCCGTGACCGGTCACGACATTGAAGACGCCGGGCGGGAAGCCTGCCTCGGCGATCAGCTTCGCGAATTCGAGCATCGGAGCAGAGGCAAATTCCGAGGCCTTGAGAACCACGGTATTGCCCGCCGCCAGGGCCGGACCAATCTTCACAGCCGCAAGAAACAGTTGCGAGTTCCACGGCACCACGGCGGCGATGACGCCCAAGGGCTCACGTATGGTCACCGCCCACATGTCGGGTTTGTCGATCGGCAACGTGTGACCTGTCAGCTTGTCGGCGGCGCCGGCATAATATTGGAAAAACTCGGCAATGTATTTCGCCTGCCAGCGCGTCTCCTTGAGCATCTTGCCGGTATCTATGGTTTCGATGCGGCCAAGTTCTTCGGATTTTTGGCTAAGCAAGTCAGCAAGCTTCCTGAGATATTTTCCGCGGGCGGTCGGCAGGGCATTGGCCCATTCGCCTTCGCTAAATGCGCGATGCGCTGCCTGGATGGCGCGATCAACATCCGTAGCTGTTGCTTCGGGAATCTCCGCCCAGGCTTCGCCAGTCGTGGGGTTGTGGCTGTCAAACGTCTTGCCATCGCTGGCATCGGCCCACTGACCATCGATAAACATTTGGTAGCGCTTGAGACCAGCCATATGGGAAACCCTCCACTTTGCCCCGGAACCTAGCGGCGGAATGGACTTCGTGAAACAAAATCTTGTTGACGGACAAGCCGAAATTCCGCAACCGATGGTGCCGGCCGCCAGAGCACGGGAAGTGGAGCGCATCACGTCAAAGCGGACAGCCAGCGGCACGGCTTACGATATCGCGGGGACTCGTGGTCCGGCGATTATCCTGGTGCATGGGCTCGGTCTGAACCGCCAATCCTGGGCTCGGCAAATTGCCGCCTTGGAAGAGACTTACCGTGTCATCGCCTTCGATCTTTACGGCCACGGCGAAAGTGCTGTGCCGCCGTCAACGCCGTCGTTGACCCTGTTCTCGAATCAGATGCTGGAACTGCTTGACGCTTTGCAAATCGCCAAGGCCGCCGTGGTCGGTTTTTCTTTGGGTGGCATGATTGCAAGACGCTTTGCCATGGATCATGCGGACCGGTTGTGGGCACTGGCCGTTCTTCATTCAGCGCATGGGCGCGACGTGGCGGCACAAGCTGCCGTTCAGGCCCGTGTCCGTCAGGCGCGCGAATTTGGACCCGGAGCAACCGTCGAGGCGGCATTGCAGCGCTGGTTCACCGACCCGTTCCGCATCGCCAATCCGGCAACAATGGAAATGGTGCGCCAGTGGATCATGGCCAACCGGAAAGAAATCTACGCGCCGATCTATCAAGTGCTGGTTGACGGCGTGGCCGAGTTGATCGGGCCGGAGTCACCGATTATGGTGCCGGCGCTGGTGATGACAGGAGAAGAAGATTTCGGCAATTCGGTTGAAATGAGCCGCGCCATTGCGGCAGAGATTCCGGGAGCCTCTCTGGTGATCGTTGAAGGACTTCGGCATATGGCGCTGATGGAAGCGCCGGAACTTTTCAACGGCAATCTCATGTCCTTCCTGGCATCGGCCAGGCCCGATGCTTGAGCGTGCCACCTTGGTGGTGATGCGGCCTGCACGGAATATGTTAGACCCGAACCCACACTCACGCAGCGGAGGCGGACGATGGACCTAAAGATCAGGAAGCTTGTGAACTTCGATGAAGAAATTCGCATCGAGGGCGAGCGTGCCGCCAATCCGCCTCTGCGCATGCTGGCTGTAGCCGCCGTGGTCAGGAACCCGTGGGCTGGGCGTGGTTATGTCGAAGACCTGAAACCCGAAATCCGGGCTTTCGCGCCCATTCTCGGCAAGCTGCTGACGGAACGCATCGTCGCGCTGGCGGGCGGCGCCGGCAACATTGAGGCTTACGGAAAAGCGGCGATGGCGGGACTTGACTGCGAGCATGAGCACGCCTCGGCCTTGATCCACACGCTGCATTTCGGCAATTTGTATCGCGACGCGGTCGGCGCCAAGAGTTACCTTGGTTTCACCAACACACGGGGACCAGCCAATACCCAGATCAACATTCCGCTGATGGACAAGCACGACACGGGCAAGCGCTCGCATTATCTCACCGTGCAGTTCTCGATCAGCGACGCGCCGGCAGACGATGAATTGATTATCGCCTTCGGCGGTTCAACCGGCGGCAGGCCGCATCACCGGATCGGCGACCGCTATCAGGATCTCGCCGAACTCGGTGCCGATGTCTCCAATCCAGCGAAGATCACATGACACATCTTTGGGTTCGGGCCGAGCAGCGGCCAAACGAAGAGCGCGTGGGACTGACACCGGCTGGTGCCGAAAGCCTGGTCAAGGCTGGCATCCGCGTAACGGTGGAACAGAGTTCGGTGCGCGCCATTCCGATTGACGGCTACAAGGCCGCCGGATGTGAGATTGCTGCTGAGAACCTGTGGCCCAAGGCGCCTTCGGATGCCATCATCTTCGGGCTCAAGGAATTGCCAGAGGACGGCAGCGCTCTGCCGCACCGCCACATCATGTTCGGCCACGCCTTCAAGGGTCAGCCCGCGGGCCAAGTCCTGCTCCGGCGATTCAAGGCGGGCAAGGGTACGCTTTATGATCTCGAGTATCTGGTGGATCAATCCGGCCGCCGCGTCGCGGCCTTCGGATATTGGGCGGGCTATGCGGGTGCCGCCGTGTCGCTCAAGTGCTGGGCGGCACAACAGCGCGGCGGCATTGCCGGGCCGGTTGCGAATTATCGCGACAAGTCCGCCCTGTTGGCCGATCTCAAGCGTGAACTCGGCGGCACGGCGCGTCCACGTGCCATCGTCATTGGCGCGCTCGGCCGGGTTGGCACTGGCGCATCCGATCTCTGTGCCGCCATGGACGTGAGCGTGACCAAGTGGGACATAGCAGAAACCCAATCCGGCGGGCCATTTCCGGAAGTGCTGCAACATGAGATTCTTCTCAACTGCATTCTGGCGCGGCCGGGTTGCCCGGTCTTTGTGCCGGCGTCTGCCAAGACCGAACCGCGCAAGTTGACAGTCATCAGTGACATCGCTTGCGATCCCACTTCCGATTTTTCGCCAATCAAGGTCTATTCCCAAGTGACGGACTGGCAAGAGCCGGCACTTCGCGTGCATGACACGCCGCCGCTCGATGTGACCGCCATCGACAACCTGCCCTCGCTCCTTCCGCTGGAAAGCAGCGAGGACTACGCAGCGCAACTCTTGCCCTCGCTGCTGGCGCTGGGCAATCTGGACAATGGTGTATGGGCGCGCGCCAAGGCGGAGTATGACCGCCACAGCGCGGCGCTGTGAATGGGGAGAATGACATGACGATACATTGGTGCGGCACGGGGCTGTCGTCGGGACCTGGCCTCAGGCGGTTGCTGGAGAATGGCCACAATGTCGTGGTGTGGAACCGCACGGTCGAAAAAGCCCGTGAGGTGGTGGGGCATCTCACCACGGATGTAAGGCCCTATTCGCTGGAAGCCTTGACGGCGGCGTTGCAGCCAGGCGATCTGGCGATATCCATGCTACCGGCCGACCAGCACGTGGCAATTGCCACGGCGTGCTTGTCGAAGGGCGCGAATTTCGCTTCGTCATCCTACATAGCGCCAGAGATGCGGGCGCTGGATGGCGCGTTCAGGGCAAAGGGTCTGGTGTCGATCAATGAAGTCGGACTCGATCCCGGCATCGATCATCTGATGGCGCATGATCTGTTGGCACGCTATCGCGTATCCAAGGCCTACGATGCCGGAAATGTGCTAAGTTTCACATCTTACTGCGGTGGTGTGCCCAAGATTCCAAATCCGTTCCGTTACAAGTTCAGCTGGGCGCCGGTTGGCGTTTTGAAGGCCTTGCGTTCGCCGTCGCGGTCGCTGCGCAATTTCCAGGAGTTGAAGGTGGACCGGCCATGGAATGCCATCACCGCCTATGACGCGCCGCTTCCCGTAGCCGAAAGCTTCGAGGTCTATCCCAACCGCGACAGCTATCCATTCATGGATGAGTATCACTTCGACAAGAGCTGGAAGGTGCGCGATTTCGTGCGCGGCACCATCCGCCTCAATGGCTGGACGGAGGCCTGGACACCGGTGTTCCGTGAAATCGAAACGCTCTCAGGCCCCGAAGGCGATGCCAGGTTGGCGGAGATGGCTGCGGGTTTTCTGAAAGAGAATTCCTATGCACCAGGCGAACCCGACCGCGTCATTCTCTTCGTATCGCTGAAGGCCGAGCGCGACGGCAAGCCGGTCTATCACGAGACCTGGGCGATGGATGCCTGGGGCGACGCCAACGGCACGGCGATGGGCCGATTGGTTTCAGTCCCGGTATCGATGGCGGTCGAGTCGGTCATCAAGGGCGACATCAAACCCGGCGTTCATGGCGCGCCCAGTGACCGCAAAATCCTCGACAGCTGGCTCGCTCAAGTCAAGGGATTGGCGCAATACATGGAGCGGGTAGACCACCTCGCGTGAATTAAACCTTGAGCCATGACTTCATGTCTTCAGCCGGATCGCGTACGCGGTCTGGCTGAACCGAGAGGCCGCTTTCGATCAGGCGCTTGCCGACCATATAGGCGGCTGCGGCATTCATCGCGTCGACGGCCAGAAGTGCTCCCTCCTTGTAGTACCAGACGGAATAGTCGCCAGCGGCGCCGGGCCCGCGCGTGACGACGCTGTCATAGCCCTGGTTCAGGCCGGCAATTTGCAGCTTGACGTCATATTGATCAGACCAGAACCACGGCTTGGCGACATAGGGCTGCTGTTGTCCGACGATGGTCAAGGCTGCGGCTTCGCCATGGGCGATGGCATGCGGTACCGATTCAAGCCGGAGCCTGCCACCGCGATGCGGGAAGCTGGTACAATCGCCGGCGGCCAGAATATCAGGGTCCGTCGTCCGGCAGAACGCGTCGACGGCAATGCCGTTATCGACAGCAAGGCCCGCGTCCGCCGCGAGTCCGGCATTGGGTGTAACGCCAATACCGACGATCACCACATCGCATCCAATGACCCGGCCATTGGCCAGCACGGCGGCACTCACGGCGCCATCCTCACCGCGAAGCGATTCCAGTTTGGCGCCCGTGACAATCTCAACGCCGTGCGATTGATGCAGCGTACTAAAGTACGTTGACGTTTCCTGGCAAGCGACCCGTTCGAGAAGGCGTGATGCTGCCTCGAGGATGGTCACCTGCATGCCGGCCTTCACGGCAACGCTTGCGGCCTCCAGCCCGATGTAACCGCCGCCAACCACAACAACACGGGCACCCGGGCGGAAATGCTTTGCCAGCGCATCAATATCGGCGATGTCGCGCACGGTGTGAATGTTGCCGAGATCTCCGGTGACGGAATGTGGCAATCGCCGTGGCGTGCAACCGGTGGCAAGCAACAGCGACGAATAGTGAAGTCTCCTGCCTGATGCCAAGGTCACAGACTTGCCAGTGCGTTCGATCGCGACAACGCGTTGACCGGTGAGGCAGGCGACATTCTGTTCCGTGAACCATTCCGGCGGACGCAGCAGCAGACGGTCGGCCGACATTTCACCGGTCAAATACTTCTTCGACAGCGGCGGGCGCTGATACGGCAGATGCGGCTCTTCGCCGATGAGCGTGATGGCGCCGGTCCAGCTCAGGCTGCGCAGCTTGGCGGCACAGGACAGCGAGGCCTGCCCCGCGCCAATGCAGATCACGTGATCGTTCTGGTTCCCGGTCATCATCGGGAGCTAGGCCACAGGCCGGGACCGTTCGTCAAGACGTTTGCAAGGAGGGCCTTTGGCAGATGAGGACAATGCGAAAGTTTCCGGCTATCGTTCCGCAACACGCCCGATGCCTGAACCCTAAGACCAGAGGAAAATCCAATGCCCGGACTTCGCCCTGATGTGGACCCTGATGGATTCCAGGAATTCTCGGTGGTCTTCACCGACCGTGCGGTCAACCACATGTCGCAGAAGTTCCAGGCGGCGATGCGGGATATCTCGGGGCAGCTGCGCGATGTCTACAAAGCCCATTCGGTGGCGCTCGTGCCGGGTGGCGGCACCTATGCGATGGAATCCGTCGCCCGGCAGTTTGCCACGGGCAAGCACGCGTTGATCGTCCGCAATGGCTGGTTTTCATTTCGATGGTCGCAGATTCTCGACATGGGCGGGTTTGCCGCCAAGACCACAGTGGTGATGGCGCGACAGGCGGGCAATGCCGTGCGCTCGCCTTATGCCCCGCCGCCCATCGCCGATGTGGTGGCGAAAATCCGCGAGGAAAAACCCGATGTCGTCTTCGCGCCGCATGTGGAGACATCGGCTGGACTGATTCTCCCCGATAGCTACATCGCCACGATGGCGGCCGCCGCACATGAGGTTGGAGCCATGATTGTGCTCGACTGTATCGCATCGGGCGCCATCTGGGTCGACATGGAGGCAACGGGAGTCGATGTGCTGATTTCAGCACCGCAGAAGGGCTGGTCCGCGTCGCCGTCGGCAGGACTCGTGATGCTGTCAAAGCTCGCCACGGAACGCCTTGATCAATCGGCCTCCAACAGTTTCGCGCTCGACCTCAAGAAGTGGCGCGCCATCATGGCGGCATACGAAGCTGGTGGTCACGCTTATCACGCGACCATGCCGACCGATGCGTTGCTTGGGCTTCGCGCGGCAATGGAAGAAACCAAGGCCTTGGGATTCGATAGATTGAAAGCCGCGCAATGGGAGCTTGGCCAAGGCGTGCGCGCCATGCTGAAGGCCAAGGGCATTCAATCGGTTGCGGCGGATGGCTTTGGCGCTCCAGGCGTTGTCGTGTCCTACACGGATGACCCAGAGGTGCAGAACGGTAAGAAATTCCTGGGGCAAGGCATGCAGATCGCGGCCGGTGTGCCGCTGCAGGTGGGCGAAGGACCGGAGTTCAAGACGTTCCGCCTCGGCCTCTTTGGCCTCGACAAGTTGACCGATGTCGACGGTACGCTGGCGCGGCTCAAGGCCGTCGTCGACAAGGTCCTTTAGGCGATCAGGCGGGCCGTAACATAAAGTCCCAATCCGAATACGCTGTGGGCGGCGATGTTCAGCATACGGATCACCCACGGGTTGGACCGCTTCGATGCCGCAATGCCCGCTCCCATGCCAGGCTGAAGGATGAACCAGCCGGCACCCACCGTCACCAGGCCCACAATCAGGGCGGGCAGGAACGCCGGGCTTTGTAACCAAGCGGGACCAGCAAACCAGATGAGAATCGCAGCGTAGAGAATTCCGACGGCGTAGTGCGCAAACCAGCCGATCGACAGTTCATTGGCAATCGCCGGAGCCTTGGCGATGTCGTCATGAACGAGCACGCCCTTGCCCAGATGTGCGAACCAGCGGCCAACGAGCGCCCAATTTGGCAGCGCGATGCCAAAACCTGCTTTGAGGATCAGCGCCCACACATCGAGGATTGCGGTGCCGCCGATGCCGATCACCAGCATCCGCCACAGAATTTCGAACATGCCCTTGTGTCCCCTCAAGCCGCGCTCAACAGTGCTGAGCGTCCCTTGCGATTCATGCCGCAAGACACCGTGTCAGACAACCTGTTTGCGCATATCCTTGGGGTCGATTCCGGCAACAGCGACCGGCTTCTTCATCGCATCGCGGCGGAAGGGCTCACCCAGTTCCTGATTTATCATGGCTTCAATGAGCGTCGTCTTCTTGTGCTTCATCTGATCTTCGATGGCTTTGGCCAGCGCATCGCGGAGTTCGTCCATCGTATGCGCCTGGATGCCTTGAAGCCCGCAGGCCCTGGCGATGCCGGCATAGGAGACATCGGTGTCGAGTTCAGTGCCAACGAAGTTGTCGTCATACCACAGCGTCGAATTGCGCTTTTCGGCGCCCCACTGATAGTTGCGGAAAACGATCATGGTGATGGCCGGCCATTCGGGGCGGCCGATAGCGGTCAATTCCGTCACCGCGATGCCAAAGGCACCGTCACCGGCGAAACCTACCACCGGCACATCCGGGCAACCGATTTTGGCGCCGATGATCGAGGGCAGGCCATAGCCACAGGGACCAAAGAGGCCGGGTGCCAGATATTTCCGGCCTTGTTCGAACGTCGGATAGGCATTGCCGATGGCGCAATTGTTGCCGATGTCGGAGGAAATGATCGCATCCTTCGGCAGTGACGACTGGATAGCGCGCCACGCCATGCGCGGGCTCATCCATGCGGGCTTCGCTGCCCGCGCCCGCTCGTTCCACGTGGTGCCCGGATCGTCCTGCTCATGGTCCATGCTGGAAAGCTGTTGCGCCCACTTCGACTTGGTGAGGGCGATCAGCTCTTTGCGAGTCTTGCGGCCCTCGTCGCCAGCTTGCGGCGAGAGCTTCGTCAAAATGCCTTCTGCCACGGTCTTGGCATCACCAACGATGCCCACGGCGACGCGTTTGGTGAGGCCGATGCGGTTGGGATTGACATCAACCTGGATGATCTTTGCCTGCTTTGGCCAGTAATCGAGGCCATAGCCGGGGAGCGTCGAGAACGGATTGAGCCGCGTCCCCAATGCCAATACGACATCGGCTTGGCTGATCAACTCCATCCCGGCCTTCGAGCCGTTGTAACCCAGCGGACCGGCGAACAATGGATGCGAACCGGGGAACGCGTCGTTGTGTTGATAGCCGACGCAGACCGGCGCATCGAGGCGCTCGGCCAGTTTCTTCGAAGCGGGAATAGCGCCGCCGATGACGACGCCCGCACCGTTGAGGATCACTGGGAATTTCGCTTCGGAGAGAAGCTTGGCGGCTGCAGCGATCGCCTCATCGCCACCCGCCGGACGTTCGAACTCGACAATGGCAGGCAGATCGATATCGATCACCTGCGTGAAGAAATCGCGCGGCATGTTGATCTGTGCCGGAGCCGACAGGCGCTTGGCATTCATGATGACGCGGTTGAGGACCTCGGCTACGCGGTTGGGGTCGCGCACTTCTTCCTGATAGGCGACCATGTCCTTGAACAGCGCCATCTGCTCGACTTCCTGGAAGCCGCCCTGTCCGATCGTGCGGTTCGCCGCTTGCGGTGTCACCAGCAACAGCGGCGTGTGGTTCCAGTAGGCGGTCTTTACCGGGGTGACGAAATTGGTAATGCCAGGACCGTTCTGGGCGATCATCATCGACATCTTGCCGGAAGCCCTGGTGAAGCCATCGGCCATCATGCCGCCGGAACCTTCATGGGCGCAGTCCCAGAAGGTAATGCCTGCCTTGGGAAACAGGTCCGAGATCGGCATGAAAGCCGAGCCGATGATGCCGAAGGCATGCTCAATGCCGTGCATCTGCAGAACCTTGATGAAGGCCTCTTCGGTGGTCATGCGCATGGTCACAGTCTCCCGGAATTTCGATGGCAGGGTGATGATGTGCGCCTTCTAACCCGCCCCAACGGTTCCAAGCTAGAACCAACTGGCGCTATCACCGGGGTCCAGTTGATTATGGCTCGTTCCGATGCGATCATCCAGCTTCTTGGGGAGGCCAGCCATGGATGATTCAGCATTCGGAAAAGACGATGTCCGGGGATTCTGGACGCCGAAGCGGCCAATCAGCTATGGCCCGGCCTTCGACTGGCCGCCGCGTCCCAAAGCCCTGTTCAAATGGTTTTTCGGCTTTCCCGGCTACTTCCTTCCGTGGAACGTGCTCTATGCAGTTGCCGCCATCCTGATCTGGCAGTTCCTGACGCCGTCGCTCGACACCATGAAATCACTCTCCCCCGATTGGGTCGGTTTGGTCCTGCTGCGCAATATCGGGCTTGCCATCCTTGTCTATGTTGCGTGGCATCTGTGGCTCTATGTCTGGCGGAAGCAGGGCACGGCATTCAAGTACAACCGGCAATGGCCGAAGGATCAACCGGCCTTTCGCTTCGGCAATCAGACCTATGACAACATGTTCCACACACTGGTCAGCGGCGTACCGATCTGGACGGCATACGAAGTGCTGCTGCTCTGGGCCTATGCCAACGGAATTGCCCCATTGATCAACTTTGCCGACCACCCGGTTTGGTTCATCGCCGTATTCTTCCTCGTGCCACTGATACATGAAGTTGGTTTCTATTTCGCCCACCGTCTTCTACATTTTCAGGTGCTCTATGAGGTTGCGCACAAGCTGCACCATCGCAATGTCAATCCCGGGCCCTGGTCAGGGCTTTCCATGCACCCGATCGAGCATGTGATCTATTTCTCGACGATCCTGCTGTTCTTCCTCATTCCGTCGCATCCGATCCACATGATCAATCTTGCGTCGCGCCTCGGCGTCTCGCCAGCCCAGGGGCACACGGGATTTGACCGGATGGTGCTCGGCGAAGACACGAGCATGGACGTGTCGTATTTTGCCCACTACCTTCACCACCGATATTTCGAGGTGAACTATGCCGATGGCATGGTGCCGCTCGACAAGTGGTTCGGCTCTTTTCACGACGGCACGCCCGAAGCCCACGAAGCGATGAAGGCCAGGCGCCAGATGCGAGGCGGCTGAGCAGAAATCAGTCGCCTCGCCGGCACCTTGCGTCAGAGAATAAAGTCGGCGATCGACAACGCGATGCTTCCGGTGAGTTCGATCTGGAATTCGGCAGCCATGTCGGTGTCGGTGTTGCCTTCGATCATGACGTTCTTTCCCGACGTTACAAATCGTAACTCGCCAGCCGCGCCCGAAAACGCCGAATTCAAAACATCAAGGAATATGAAGGCCTGGTTGCCGCCCGCCACCGCGTTCGCATCAATGTTCGACAAGTCGATCTCATCGGTGAGATGTTTGAAATCCTTGATCAGGTCATGGGCTGTCGCACCAACGGATTCGGATAACAAATTGTAGTCAAACGTGTCACCACCCAATCCGCCCGTCAACACATCCCGGCCGCCGCTACCGGTGATCACATTGGCCGCGCCGTTGCCGGTAATGGTGTTTGCGCTTGCGTTACCCTTTGCGTCAATGGCGGCTGATCCCGTGAGTATCAAATTTTCGACATTAGCCGGCAGACTGAAAGTAACACTCGACTTCACGGTGTCGTTGCCCCCGGCCGCGAGTTCAGTCACTTTCTCCGCGGTTTGATCCACGATGTATGTATCCTTGCCGGTGCCGCCAGCGAGAATGTCGATTGCACCGCCGCCGTCCAGCACATCGTTGCCGCCAGCGCCGGTCAGGGTGTTGCTGGCAGAGTTGCCGGTCAGAAGATTATTCAACGCATTGCCGGTGCCATTGATTTTCGCAGTACCGGTGAGTTCGAGGTTTTCAACATTGCCGCCATTCACACCTGCTCCATCCGTGTCATCAAGACTGTAACTCGCTGCTGACTGGATCGTATCGTTCCCTTCGCCCGATTTTTCAACCACTGTCTCGGACTGCGCGCCAACAATATAGGTATCATTTCCTCTGCCGCCGAACATCTTGTCCGTCCCGAAGCCACCATCGATGGTGTCATTGCCGTCGAAAGCATAAATAGACTCGTTCGAGTTGGTTCCGGCCAGGCTGTCGTTTCCGGCCGTTCCGAGATACATGGTGACATCCCAGAAGGATACTTTCTCAAAGTTGCTGATGCTGACTGTCTTGGATCCAGACCCGCTCGCTGCGGTGAGAGTCACGACCGCGTCGTTCGACATCGACACAGTGAAGTAGCTGAATTTCGTCGAACTTTCGTTGACAACCAGAGTATCGAAGCCTGCCAGCCCATCATAGACCTGATTATTCCAAGCGGAATTTGATCCGTTGTTGACTCTTACATTAGGCCCTTCACCTACCCACAGGAGGTCATTGTTCGGGGTCAGCGATGTTGTCGGCATTGTCAATACTCCTATCTGGATAATTTTGACCTGCAATGCAACCGCCGTCGTTGCCGATCAGAAGATAGCGACATCCGACTTGGTTGAGAAAATTCACTGCTTGATCCTCTTTCAGCATGGCAATCGTTGAA
>JANLTS010000491.1:0-4092 GCA_031363045.1 Hyphomicrobiales bacterium | reverse complement strand
CCCAACCCCTCCCCACAAGGGGGAGGGGCTTTAACTTACCCCACCAATTGCTGCACCAGGGCATTGACCATACGCGGCAGGTCGTAGGGGAAGCGGGCGGTGATGAGGTTGCCGTCGACGACGCAGGGTTCGTCAAGCACGGTGGCGCCGGCGTTTTTCAAGTCGACCTGGATGTTCCAGACGGCAGTGGCTTTCTTGCCGCGCAGGATATCAGCACTCACCATCACCCACTGGCCATGGCAGATGGCGCAGGTGGGCTTGCCTGCCGCATGCATATCGCGGACGAAATCCTGCGCGTGCTTGTCAGCACGGAGGAAATCCGGGTTCCAAGCGCCACCGGGATAGATGCAGGCATCATAGTCCGCGACCTTTGCATCAGCCATAAAGCAATCGATCTTTAGCCAGCCGGCGTTCTCCATCAGGCGGACAGTCAGCACGTGGGTGGAGGTCAAAGGCGGAAAACGAAGGCCCAGCGTCGGGTGGAACTCGCCGACGCGCGGAGAAACGACATGCACCGTGGCGCCATGCTCGGTCAGCCATTTTGTAGCGCCGGTAATCTCCACTTCCTCGACACCATTGGTGCAGCAGATGGCGATCTTCTTGCCCTTGAGGAGGTTCGGATTTGACGGCGGATCGAAGAGGAAATGATTGAGCTCGCGGTTCAATTCGCCATCGGCCGTTGCCAACAACTCGGTCGAAATCGACGGCACCGGCGAAGGCGTCATGAAGGCCTGAGCCCGCAACAGCGCGGCGTTCTGGGCGGATTGCGGATCGTGCGGCTTGTTCATCGGGGGTCCTCCTCGGGGCACTGGTGTTTATTTGAAAGGCGTATATCAGGAATTGACAAGAGGCGCGAGACAGTTTGTCTTGTCGATGATTGCGGGGAGACAAGACTCAATGAAACTCGGATTTAATCTTCTGCTGTGGACGCCGCATGTGACGGCCGCGCACGAAGGCATTCTCAAGAACCTGAAGAAGACCGGCTATGCTGGTGTCGAGATCCCGATGTTCGAGGGCGATCCGGCGCATTATGCGAAAGTTGGCGAGATGCTCGACCGCATCGGCCTTGAGAGGACTGTGGTGAGCGTGCTGGGCGCGGGCTGCAATCCGTTGTCGCCCGACAAGGCGCAGCAGAAGGCGGCGGTGGAGCGCGCCAAATGGGCGATCGACTGTACGGCGGCACTGGGCGCCACGATCCTTGGCGGGCCGATGCATTCGGAGCATGGCTATTTTTCCGGTGCGCCGGCGACGGCGGCAGAACGCAAGCGGGCCTTGTCGTTCCACCGCAAGGCCGGTGACTACGCGGCACGGAAGAATGTGCGTTTTGCACTCGAGGCGCTCAATCGCTTCGAATTGTATTTCCTCAACACCATGGAACAGCTCAACGCATATGTCGAAGAGGTCGATCATCCGGCAATCAAGGCGATGTATGACACGTTCCACGCCAATATCGAGGAGAAGGACCCGGTTGAAGCGATCAAAACGATCAGGCCGCACATGATCCATGTCCATATCTCGGAGAATGACCGCGGCACGCCGGGCAAGGGCCATGTGCCGTGGACCGAAACATTCAAGGCATTGCGCAAGGCCAAGTATGACGGCTGGCTGACCATCGAGGCGTTTGGCCGGGCGTTGCCGCCGCTGGCCGCCGCAACACGCGTGTGGCGCGATTTCGCGCCGAACTACGAGGAGGTCTATAAGTTCGGCTTCAAGACCATGAAGCAAGGTTGGACCAAGGCCAAGTGAAGGTGGGCCATGTGAAGACGGTCTATGTCATTGGCACCTGCGACACCAAGGAGGCGGAACTCCGTTATGCGGTGGAGCGGGTGCGGGCAACGGGTGCTGTCGCGGTTCTCGTCGATATCTCAACGACACCGAGCACGGCTGCGGCTGATGTTACGCCGGAGATGGTGGCCAAACATCATCCGCAGGGTGCTAATGCCGTGCTGGGTCATGCCGACCGGGGGCGTGCCGTCGCCGCTATGGGCGAGGCGCTCGCCGCCTATCTTCTCTCACGCAACGACATCGGCGCGGTGCTGGGTCTCGGCGGTGGTGGCAATACGTCGATTGTCACCGTGGCGATGCGGGCGCTGCCGATCGGCGTGCCGAAGCTGATGGTTTCGACCATGGCATCGGGCAATGTGGCGCCCTATGTCGGACCAACCGACATCACCATGATGCACGCAGTGGCCGATGTGGCTGGCCTCAATGCCATCACCCGCAAGGTGATCGGCAACGCGGCGCATGCGGCGGCTGGCATGGCGTTGAACGATGTGCCCGTGGTGAAAGAGACCAAGCGCGCCGTGGGGCTCACCATGTTTGGTGTTACCACCGCCTGCATCACGCAGATTCGCCAGATGATCGAGACGGAGTGTGAGTGCTTTGTGTTTCATGCCACCGGCACCGGCGGGCAATGCCTGGAGAAGTTGATTGACTCCGGCTTCATCACAGCGGCGCTCGACATTACCACGACAGAAGTGGCGGATCATCTGTATGGCGGGGTTCTGCCGTGTACGGAGGATCGCTTCGGCGCGGTGATCCGTTCACGCATTCCCTATGTTGGATCGGTGGGTGCCTGCGACATGGTGAATTTTGGCGGACGCGAGACGGTGCCGGCGCAATTCACCAGCCGCAATCTCTATGTTCATAACCGCCAAGTGACGCTGATGCGCACGACGGCTGACGAGAATGCCGCCATCGGGCGCTGGATCGTCGCGCGCGTCAACCAAATGCGTGGCCCTGTATGCTTCCTGCTGCCGCTTGGCGGTGTCTCCGCCATTGATGCGCCGGGCAAGCCGTTCCATCATCCCGCCGCCGATGCCGCACTGTTCGAGGCCATCCGCGCTGACTGGATCGCCGCTCCCAACCGCAAGCTCATCGAGATCGACGCCCATATCAACGATCCAGACTTTGCCGAGGCTGCCGTTCACGCCTTTCGCGAGATAACATAAGGAATACCCATGGCCCGTGCCTATGCCAGCATCATTCTGAAAGCGCCGGTCGAGACTGTGTGGAGTCTGGTGCGCGACTTTAACGGTTTGCCAAACTGGGCGCCGGCGATTGCGAAATCCAAGATCGAAGGCGGGTTCGATGCCGATGTGGTGGGTTGCGTTCGTTCATTCCATACGCATGACGGCGGGCACATCCGCGAACGGCTGCTGATGCTTGACGATGCGCGCTATTGCTTCACTTACAATTTCGAAAAGCCAGCCTTTCCGGTGAAGAATTACATCGCGACGCTCAGGCTTTATCCCGTCACCCACACGGATCAGACCTTTGCCGAGTGGGAATCGACCTTCGACGAGGCGCCGGGGGACGAAGGCAAGTACGAGAAGATCATCTCGAAGGATGTGTTCGCCAGCAACTGGAAGAACCTCGCGGCGATCATCGCCCGGACAAAGCCGCAGAAGCCGGTGGGTGCAGTGCGCTGGAAAGGCTATCAGCCCAATAAAGTTTGGACGTCACGGGTGATGAAGGCGCCGGTGGCCGACGTTTGGACGGTGATGCGCGATTTCGCCGGCATGGGCGGCTGGCATGAAGAGATCACCAAGATGCACATGCTGAAGAAGGCGCGCGCCGACAAGGTAGGCGGCATCCGCGATTTCTATTTCGGCGAAGGGCACCTGAACGAGGAGTTGCTGCATCTCTGCGATATCACGCGGAGTTTCTCATACCGCATCACCAAGTGTGAGATCCCGTGGCTCAATTACGTCTCGGGGCCAAGGTTGTGGCCGGTCACCGCCGACAATTCCACCTTCGGCATGTGGACCGGTGACTGGGACGCCAGCCCGCAGGACGACCTCGTGCTTATTCCACGTACTGAGCAGAATGTGTATCAACGGGCGTTTGCGACGGTAGAGAAGAATCTGCGGTCTTCTCCCGCAACGCGGGAGAAGAAGGGTCCCGGTGCGAAAGCAACGGGGAGATGAGGGCATCCGAGCGAAACTGAAACTAAAGAGACTGGCTGGGCCCCAACAAAAACAAAAGGTGGGGGGGGGGCCCTCACAAACACGGGACGGGGGAGGAGCGGAAACAAAAAAAGGTGGGCACCAAAGCAAAGTGGGGCCCCCCAACGCCCGGGGGGGGGGGGGG
>JANLTS010000446.1:0-14302 GCA_031363045.1 Hyphomicrobiales bacterium | reverse complement strand
GCATTGAGGCGGTCTCCTGCTTTGTCGATGAAATGGGGCGACACGATGCGCGCCTTCACGTTCTCGCCCTTCAGGGGATAGGCGCAAATGATGTCTTCGCCCTCGTGTTTCAATCCGCCCTGATAGAGGCCAAGGGCGATGAATTTCCCGAGCTCCGTTGACCAGGTGACCGAGGTGATGTAGCCGCGGCCATGGCCCTTGATCTCGTCACTCGCCGCAAACAGGATGGCGCCGCCACGCAGCTTCTTGTCGGGTTCCATCAATTCGAGTCCGACGAGACTCCAGCGCTCCGGTGATTGGCAGTCCTCGCGGAAACGCAGTTCCTTGCCCACATAGGCCTTGTCCTTGCCGGCCATCTTGCCCAAGCCCAAGTCGTCGAGCGTGTTGCGATGATCGAGTTCAAGTCCGGCGACATGGCCCTTCTCGATGCGCAGGCTCGCCAAAGCTTCAAGGCCGTAGGGCTTGATACCGAGCAGGCCAGCAGATTTGAGAATGTGTTCCCACAGTGGGATGGAAAAGTCGGCAGCGACATGGACCTCGTAGGCCAACTCACCCGAGAATGACATGCGCAGCAGCCGCACAGTCACGCCTTCAAACAGGATATCGCGGCAGCCCATATAAGGCAGCGCGTCGTTAGAGACGTCGGCATTGGGGAAAGCCAGTTGCAGCGCGGCGCGCGCCTTGGGGCCAGAGACCGCCATGCCCGCCCATTCATCGGTCAGGGATGTGACCTGCACATTGAGATCGGTCCAGTGGCATTGCAGCAGATACTCAAGCCATGACATCACTTCGCCGGCCTGCGCCGTGGTCGTCGTCAGATAGAATTGCGTCTCGCTGATCCGCGCCGTGGTGCCGTCATCGAGCACGATGCCGTCATCGTTCAGCATCACGCCATAACGCACCTTGCCGATGGGCAGTTTGGCGAAGCGATTGACGTAGACGCGGTTCAGGAATTCCGCCGCATCCGGCCCCTGGATATCGATCTTGCCCAATGTCGAGACATCGGCAAGACCCACGCCCTTGCGCACCAGTTCCATCTCTTTCACATAGGCCGCCGCCGGTGTGGCGCCCGCCCATGCATAATACCAGGCGCGTTTCCACAGGCCCGCCTCGATGAAGATGGCGCCGTTCCTCGCGTGCCAGTCATGCAACGGTGAAAGTCGCGTCGGGCGGAAATGATGACCAACAGTCCGCCCGGCAATCGCTCCCATGGTGAGCGGCGCATAAGGTGGGCGGAAGGTGGTGGTGCCGGCGTCAGCGATTGCGATGCCGCGCTCTGCTGCCATCAGTGCCAGCGCATTGATGTTCGAGGTCTTGCCCTGGTCGGTGCCCATGCCCAGCGTCGTGTAGCGTTTCAGGTGTTCAACCGATTGATAGCCTTCCTGATGCGCATTCTTGATGTCCTTGACTGTGACATCGCTCTGGAAGTCGACGAAGGCCTTGCCCTTTCCGGTCCCAGCGGGTGCCCAGACCGGCAGAATGGAATAGGCCCGGTCACTCACATGCTCCGGCGGATAGGCAGGCCTGGTCTTGCCGAAACCCGAAACAGAAGCCGCCTTGGCACCGGCATTGGCACCTTCGGCAACGGCGGCGGCGAGACCGAAAGTCCCCTGCATCGCGCCCGCGCCGAAGTGCGATGGCGCAAAACCACCGGGCACGAAAGCAGCGATGGCCTCATCATATTTCGGCTTGATACCGCCATGCGACGACAGATGCACCACCGGCGACCAACCGCCAGCCATCCCAAGCACATCGCACTCGATACTGACGGCGTGCGCACCCGACAGCTTGACGCGCGATACGATTGCCGTGCCTTCGACATCGGCAATGCCGGTGCCCGGAAATACCGCGATGCCGAGCGCCCCGGCGCGAGCCAGAAGATCGGCTGCGATACCGGCGCGATGATCGGCAATCGTCACCGCAACACCGGCGCGCGCCAGATCGATTGCCGCCTCAAAGGCGCTGTCATTGTTGGACACGATGACGGCGCGCTTGTCCGGCGCCACGGCGAAGCGGTTCACGTAAGTCCGAAGTGCCGAAGCCAGCATGACGCCCGGCCGGTCATTGTTGGAAAACACCAGTGGCCGCTCGATGGCGCCGGTGGCCATGATGATGGTCTTCGCACGAAGCGACGTCAGCACCTGGCGCGCCTGGCCTTTCCGGGCATTGGGCTTCAGGTGGTCGCGTCGTTCGACCAGTACGGCGAGGTTGGCGTCATAGAGGCCCTGCACGGTCGTCCGTGTACGGATCGATACGTTTTCGAGGCCTTCGAGTTCGGCAACAAGTTCTGAGCGCCACGCCTCGTACTCGGCATTGCTCGCGGAGAGCAGGCTGCCACCAAGCGCGCTGTCCTGTTCGGCCAGCACGACGCGGGCACCGCTGCGCCCGGCAGTCAAGGCTGCGGCGAGGCCAGCCGGGCCGGAGCCCACCACCAGCACGTCGCAGAATGCGTAGCGCGTCTCATAGCGGACAGGATCGGCAAGGGCACTCGCCACGCCCAAGCCAGCGGCCCGGCGGATGAAGGGCTCGTAGAACATCCAGGATTTCTTTAACGGCCCCATGAAGGTCTTGTAGTAGAAGCCCGACTGGAACAGTGGCGACAGCAGCGAATTCACCGCCATCACGTCGAAAGCGGGTGATGGCCAGGCGTTCTGCGAACGCGCCACCAGCCCATCGATGAAATCGGTCACGGTGGCGGCGACGTTGGGTTCTGTTGTGGCACCCTCGCCCAACGTGAACAGGCCATTGGCCTCCTCGATGCCAGCCGACATGACCCCACGCGGCCGGTGATACTTGAAGCTGCGGGCCACCAGCACCTGATTGTTGGCGAGAAGTGCCGAGGCCAGCGTATCGCCTGCGAACCCGTAAAGCAGTTTGCCGTCAAACCGCGCGCTCACCGGCTTGGCGCGGTCGATGCGGCCGCCGGTACTGAGGCGGCGGAAGGTGGTCATGGCCATGCTCCTTGAAGCCCCTTTCCTTCAAGCCCCTCCCCCCTGTGGGGAGGGGTTGGGGTGGGGGTCCGCGAGTCCCCAGGCCTATCACCCCCCACCCTTGATCCCTCCCCACGAGGGGGAGGGAGACTAGTCCGGAAGCTGAGCACCATCACACCACACCCCCAACTTCATTCGTCGCGGTGTTGCGGTTCAGCTTGAACCAGCGGCGGCAACCCAGCACATGCTGCCAATATTCCGTATGCGGACCTTTCGGATTGTCGAAGACGAAGACATAATCATGCCACGCCTGCAGATCGCCAGTGCCATGCTCAGGACGTTGCTTGCTCGCATCGCCGCCATAGCGGAATTCCGAATGGTCGCGCTCGCCGCACATGGGACAGGGAATGATCATTGCTTGTACGTCCAGTTGCCGAGGCCATGCTCGTCGAGTTCGCGGCCCTTGGCAAAACGGTCGAGCGCGAAGCAGCGGTTCAGCTCATGCTCTTCGTCATGGGCGATGGTGTGGGCATAGGTCCATCCGGAGGCCGGTGTCGCCTTGAAGCCCTGATAGCACCAGCCGCCATTGAGATAGAGGTTCCGCACATCCGTGCGGCAGATGAAGGGGCTGCCGTCCGGCGTCATGTCCATGATGCCGCCCCAGTGGCGCAGCAGCCGCAGGCGCGAGATGAAGGGCATCAGCGAGACAGCGCATTCGGCCACCGTCTGGATGCGGGGAAATTGGCCGCGTTGCGTATAGGTGTTGAAGCCATCGATATGGGCACCGAACACCAGCCCGCCTTTGTCGGATTGCGACAGGTAGAAGAGTTCAGCCCCCCAGCTCACCACATGATGCACGATGGGTTTGATCGGCTCAGTAACGAAAGCCTGCAGGATGTGGCTCTCGACCGGTAAGCGCAGACCTGCCATCTTCGCCACATGCGAGGTGTGGCCGGCAACGGCAATCCCCACTTTGCCGGCATTGATGCGGCCGCGCGAGGTTTCAACGCCGGTCACGCGGCCTTCATCCATGACGAAGCCTGTCACTTCGCAATTTTCGATGATGTCGACACCTAAATTGCTGGCGGCGCGGGCATAGCCCCAGGCCACCGCGTCATGGCGCACGGTGCCGGCGCGCGGCTGCAGGATGGCGCCATGGATTGGCCAGCGCGCGTCTTTTGAATAATCGAGATAGGGCAGAAGTTTCTCCACGTCGCTGCGCTCAAGCAACTCGGCATCGATGCCGTTCAAGCGCATGATGTTGCCGCGCCGGGCGAAGGAGTCGAGCTGCGGCAGGCTCGCCGCCAGCACCACTTGGCCGCGATGCGACACCATGCAGTTGAAGTTCAACTCGTGGCTGAGGCCCTCCCACAGCTTCAGCGAATGCTCGAAAAACGCAGTGTTGCCACCGATCATATAGTTCGAACGGATCAGCGTGGTGTTGCGGCCGACATTGCCGGAGCCGATGTAGTTGCGTTCAATCACCGCGACATTGCGGATGCCGTGGTTCTTCGCGAGGTAATAGGCCGTGGCAAGGCCGTGGCCGCCGCCGCCGATGATCACCACATCGTAGGATTTTTTCGGCTCAGGCGAAGCCCAGGCGCGCTCCCACGGTAAATCCGGCTGAAGCGCGTGGCGGGCAAGGGCGAATGCTGAATAATGTTTGGACACGGGTGCGTAGCTATCAGAACTCGCCGGGTTGGGGCAAGGTGCGGAAAATTCACGCCCTGCGGCGTTCCGCCCATTCCGTCAGGATAAGCGCCAGAAGTCCGAGGCCAGTGAAGCCCGCCGCCAGCGGAATGACCGTGCCATCATATTGCTGGCCGATGAGTGAGCCGGAAACAATGGCAAAAAGCGAGGACAAGGCACCTGAAATCGCCGCCGCCATGCCAGCGATGCGGCCCATCGGCTCCAGCGCGATGGCGTTGTAATTGCCGAACAGCATGCCGCAGCAGAAGAAATTGCCGAACAGATAGACCCCCAATAACCACAGCGGTGGATGACCGGCGAAAATCAGCGCCATCACCAGGAACACGCCCGACAGGGCGATGTTGCCTCGCAGCGCCAGTTTGGACAGGTTGCGCATGCCGTATTTCATCACCAGCCGGCCATTGAGGATCATGGCGATGGCAATGGCCACCGCGAAAACGCCAAACCACACAGCGAAATAGTCGCCCTGGCCATATTGCTCGGCGAAGATCTGCTGCGAGGTGCCGAGATAGCAGATGAAACTGCCGAAGATGCAGCCGGTGGCCAGCGTGTATCCCATGGCGACCGGATGGCGCAGCACCGCGATTGCCGCCGACAACAGCGCATGGCCGGAGAGCGGACTGCGGCGCTCCTTCGGCAAGGTCTCGGGCTGGCGCAGCCAAAGCCAAAGCGCGGCGATGATGCCCATAACAAGGAAGCCGGCAAAGATCATGCGCCAGCTGGCCACGAACAGCACGAGCTGGCCAATGGATGGCGCCAGTATCGGCACCAGCATGAAGACTGTCATCACGAAAGACATGACGCGGGCCATGGCAGCGCCAGAGCTGCCGTCGCGCACCATGGCAATCGACACGATGCGCGGCGAAGCAGCACCAAAGCCTTGAATGGCACGGCCGATCAGCATCATCTCGAAGCTCGCCGAAAACAGGCAGAGGAGCGAGCCCACGGCATACAGCACCAGGCCTGCGAAGATCGCCGGTTTGCGGCCAATCGAATCCGACCACGGGCCAAAGACCAGCGTGCCCAATGTCATGCCGGCAAAGAAGCTGGTGATGATGTATTGGCGGCTGTTGGGATCGGTGGCACCGAGTTCAATGGCAATCGCGCCAATCGCCGGCAGCATGGTGTCGATCGACATCGCCACCATGGCGTTGAGAAGGGCGACGAGGACGATGAACTCGAGAGTGGTTTTGGTGGCTTTCGTCATGTCACGTAGTTGAGCATGCGCAGCACCTCGAAATAATCCGCGCTCTCGTACCGGATGGTGCGGGCCCCGATGTGCGCCATGCCTGGATAGAACTGATGACGGTAGGCGAGGTTGGGATTGTCGAAAGAAATCTCGACCACGAAGTGTTCCGGCAGCGCCAGCAGGCAGGGCTTCAGGTCACCTTTCAGCGACAGTGCTGCGCCATCGCGGATCGCCTTGATCGCCGCCTTGGGCGTCATCGAAATGGTGGATTGGCCGCGGCCCTCTTTTACGGCGCAGCGGGTGATCTTGGGATTGGTCTGCTCGACATGGTCCATCAGCCCCTTGTCGCCGCTGATGAAGACAGTTGGAACGCCAAGCATCGAGGATGCCAGCGCATGCACTGTGAACTCGGAGACAGGCCTGCCGTTGATGCGGATCAGTGCGGCATCGTCAGACAGCGTATGAGCGAGGCTGTTGGCTTCGGAGCCCGCCTCGCTGTGATAGCCGACCATCATCACCGCATCGAAGCTCTTGTCGAGTTCCTGCACCATGCACAGCGGATGACCAGCCCAGGCGCGGATCAGCCTGACGTTCTCGGGCAGCATCGAGGTGATGAGGTTGCGGCCTGACTCATGGGCATCCTTCACCCAGATGTCGTTGGCGCCGGCACTCTCCGCGCCCTCGATGGCGGCGATCGCCTCGCGCGTCATCTGCTCGCGGAATTCGGGATAGTCCACATGGTCCTTGTGGGCCTCGTCCCAATGGGTGATGCCAGCACAGCCTTCGATGTCGACACTGATATAAACTTTCATGCCTGCTTCCCTAAAACCTTGTTCCTTAGCCCCCCTTGCCTGGGTTGGCGAGTTCGATAGAAGATGGCAGCCATGCGCATTGATACCGCCAGCCGTTCCGTCTCGCTTAATCCGTGCGATCCGGAATTCTTCAACAATCCCTATCCCGCCTATCACGCCATCCGCGCAAGCCTGCCGGCGTTCAAGTGGGAGGAATATGGATACTGGTGTTTTGCCCGCCATGAGGACGTGAACGCGCTGCTGCGCGACCGGCGCTTCGGGCGGCAGATCCTGCATGTGGCAACACGCCAGGAACTCGGCTGGCCCGAGACGCCCGAACGCCTGAAAGCTTTCTATGCCTTCGAGCAGCACTCGCTGCTGGAACTCGAACCACCGGTTCACACAAGGCTTCGCGGCCTCGTCACGCGCTCGTTCCTGGGGCGGCAGGTGGAACGGTTGCGTCCCACAATTGTGAATCTTTGCAATGGCTTGATCGACCGCTTGCAAGCAAAGGGTGAAGCCGATCTGCTGGCCGATTATGCAACACCCATCCCGGTCATCGTCATTTGCGATCTGCTGGGCGTACCCGCCGACATGGCGCAGCAGTTGCTGTCGTGGTCGCATGACATGGTGGCGATGTATCAGGCGCGTCGCGATGCAAGCATTGAAGACGCGGCCGTCAAGGCCACCGTCGCCTTCAGCGAGTTCATGCGCGGCTATATTGCCAGGCGCCGCAAGGATCCGCGCGATGATCTCCTGTCCGAACTCATCCGCGCCGAAGAGCAAGGTCAAAAGCTCAGCGAGGATGAACTTGTCACCACCGCCATTCTGCTGCTCAATGCCGGACACGAGGCGACGGTGCATGCCATCGGCAATGCCATCAAGTGCCTCATCGAACACAACATCCGCGATGGTATCGGTGCCAGCCATATCGAGGAGACACTGCGCTACGATGCGCCGCTGCATCTCTTCACGCGCTATGCTTTGGAAGACATCGAGTATGCCGGCATCAAACTCAAGAAGGGCGAGACCGTGGGCCTGATGCTGGGTGCGGCGAACCGCGACCCCGAGCGTTTTCCCGAACCTGACCGGTTCGAGCCATCACGCGATCCCAACAACCACGTGAGCTTCGGCGCCGGTATTCATTTCTGCGTCGGCGCGCCACTGGCAAGATTGGAAATGCAGATCGCCCTGCCCCTGCTGTTCGAACGGTTGCCAAAGCTGCAACTGATGACACCACCCGTCTATCGCGACGCCTATCACTTCCATGGCCTGGAAAGCCTCAAGGTGTCGTTGTGAGCAACACCACCAAATCACCGCGGCTGGTTCTGCACATGGGGCCGCACAAGACCGCGACAACTTACTTGCAGCATAATTTCCATCACAACCGGGCGGCGCTCTTGCGCCAGGGCTGGCTTTATCCGGCCACCGGCGAGCGCGTCCGCACCGCGCACCACGATATTTCCGATCTGCGCCAGACGATTGTCGATCAGGACAGCCGCCTGACGCGCGAGTTGCAGGCCACCGGCGCGGATGCCCGCAAGCGTGGCTTGAACATCCTTTTGTCGTCGGAAGGGTTCGGTCAATGGAAACCCCGTCAGTTGAAACGCTTGATGTCGTTGCTCAACACCGATGAGTTGCATGTGGTCTATGCCATCCGCGATCCACTCAGCCATTTCTATGCTATGTGGGCGCAGAAGGTCAAAAACGGGTGGGACGAATCCTTGCCCGCCCGCATCGACAGGCTTTTTACCGAACCATCGCGGTCGCCGGGCCTCAACCCGCTGGTTGGATTGAATCCCATACTCCGGCAGGTCGGTGCGACGGCCACTGTCCTGCTCTATGACGAGATCATTGCCCGCAAACTTGATATGTTCGCGGTGTTCATGGAGCGAGTGTTGGGGATTACCGACATCGAGCCCTCGGCGGTGGTTTCCAGGAACCAGCGGTTTCCCGTTGAACTCACAGAGTTTGTGCGCGCCCTTACGCCACTTGCCGGACTCGAGGCCGGGCGGACACAGTTCACCATTGGCAACGCCATCGACTATTTCCTGACCAAATCACAAAAGCATCGCATCGTCGAAACCCTGCAAACCAAGGCCCCGGAAGCCCGCAAGATCATCGAGGTCAATCGCGCCACCAGCGGCTTGATCCCCATCGAACAGCAGGTCATCCGCAGCATCGGGCACCTGCTCTACCCGCCACCTCCGATGCCGGACCGGCTATTCACGACAGAATCCGCCAGCTGGGTGCATTATGATGCCGAGGCCCTGCGGCAAAACCCGGCGGTGCGCCAACTGATGGATCAGGCATTGCGCCGGGTGGGCGCCAAGAGTCCGCTGATGTGGGCGGCAAATGCCGCCTTCGGCGCGGCAATCAGCTTCCGCCAGCTGCGCAAGCGGCTTGGCGGCTAACGTCTCACTGGCGTCGTTTCCCGGCCATCCCCTGACGTTTCCTCCCGCCCGCAACCCGACGGTTGCGCGTAAACCTCAAGACACGTGAAAACTACTCAACAGGCTTGTCCCATGACTGACGTTCAGCCCGCCTCTTCACCCACCGGCCGCCGGGGCCGTGGCGGGGCCGATGCCCGCCGCACCGCCCGCACCTCAACGACCGTGAAACAGGCCGGCTTCATCCGCCGCGCCATCAAAACCTATGAGCCGTTCAGCGACGAGCAGCTCGAATTGATCGAGGCCAATGCCGAAACGGTGCTGCAGGAAACCGGCATTGATTTCTATGAAGACGAAGAAGCGGTGCGGATGTGGAAGGCCGCCGGCGCCGATGTCAAGGTCTCCGCCGCCGATCCCCGGCGCTTCCGCGTCCGCTTCCCCAAGGGCCTGGTGCGTTCGCTGATCAAAACCGCGCCGCGCGAATATGTCCAGCATGCGCGCAACCCGGCCAACAATGTCACCATTGGCGGCAACAACACGGTGTTCGCGCCGGTCTACGGCCCGCCCTTCATCCGCAATCTCGATGAAGGCCGCCGCTATGCGACAATCGCGGATTTTCGCAATTTCGCCAAGCTGGTCTACATGCTGCCGAGCCTGCATCACGCGGGCGGCACGCTGTGCGAGCCGGTCGATATCCCGGTCGCCAAGCGCCATCTCGACATGATCTACACCCACATCAAATATTCCGACAAACCCTTCATGGCCTCGGTGACGGCGGGTGAGCGCTCAGCCGATTCGGTGGCCATGGCGGAGATGGTGTTTGGCAAGGATTTCGTTGACCAGAACTGCGTGATGACCTCGCTCATCAACGCCAATTCGCCGATGGTGTGGGACGGCGTCATGCTGGGGGCACTGAAGGTTCTGGCGCGTGCCAATCAGGCTTGCGTCATTTCTCCCTTCATCGTCGCAGGCGCCATGTCGCCGGTCACTTCCGTGGGCACGCTGACGCAAATCCTGGCGGAAGCTTCCGTCGGCATCGCTTTCACCCAGCTTTGCCGCCCGGGTGCGCCGGTGGTGTTCGGAACCTTCGCGGCCTCGATGTCGATGCAGTCGGGCGCCCCGACCTTTGGCGCTCCTGAGCCAGCACTGGTCACCTTTGGCGCCGCACAACTGGCGCGGCGCATGGGTGTGCCGTTCCGTTCGGGCGGGGCCTTGTGCGGTTCGAAAGTGCCGGATGCGCAGGCGGCTTACGAAAGCGCCAATACACTGTGGCCGACACTGCTGTCGGGCGTCAATTTCTGCCTGCACGCGGCGGGCTGGCTCGAAGGCGGTTTGGCGTCGGGCTATGAAAAGCTGATCATGGATGCTGACCAGCTGACGATGTTCCAGAAATTCGCCGAAGGTGCGGATTTCTCGGAGAACGGCCAGGCAATGGATGCCATCCGCGAGGTCGGTCCCGGCTCGCATTATCTCGGCTGCGCCCATACCCAGGCCAATTTCGAGACGGCCTTCTGGCGCTCCGGCCTTGCCGACAACAATTCCTTCGAGCAATGGCGTGACGATGGCGAGAAGGACATCGTCGTCCGCGCCAACACCACGTGGAAGAAGATGCTCAACGACTATGAAGCCCCGCCGCTCGATCCCGGCATCGACGAGCAGCTCCTGGCCTTCATGGCCAAGCGCAAGGAAGTGCTGCCGGATAATGTAAGTTAGAAAAGCTTATTCTCCTTCGACATGCGAACGCGCGGAGAAGGTAAAGCAGGTCACTCGCTTGACGAATCCTCAGGCGCCAGCGGTTCGCGCAGCGGTTTCAGCGCTTCATCTTCGGAGCGAATGCGCCAATAGAGCATCGCTGCATTCAATGCAGTGAACAGAATCGCATACCACCACAGGCCGAAGGCCATCGGCAGAATGAAGATCTCGCCCGCCACCACCATGTAGTTGGGGTGGCGGAAGAATTTATAGGGGCCTTCATCGACCAGCGTTTCACCCGGCACGATGATGATGCGCGTCGTCCAGCGGCTGCCAAGGGCAGCGATGATCCAGCCGCGTGCCGCCTCCAGCACCAGATAGGCAAAGATCCACGGCATCGAGACGATGGGGTTCTGGAACAGCACCAGATACCACAGGCCGCCCAGCCAGAGCGTGTGGAGCGCCACCATCAGCGGATAATGGTTCGAGCCAACCTCGAAGCCGCCGTTGGCCAGCAGCCGCTTGGTGTTGCGATGCGCGATATAGAGCTCGACGACGCGCTGCAGCGTGACGAGCGACAGGATGAGAATATTGGTCCACATGGGCGCTAGTGTAGCATGGTTATGAAGCTGGCGGTAAAGCCTGGTCCCAATGCTGAAATGAAGCGGCGGCCCTTGGGAACCGGGCCCGCCAACTCGCGCTCGAGCACGAACATAACCGTCGGGGCCGACATGTTGCCGAAGCCTTCGAGCACCTTGCGCTCGTTCTGCAGTCGGCCATCGCCGGTTTCGAAGGCCTGTTCAAGTGCTGAAACGACCTTGGCGCCGCCCGGATGGAAGCAGAAACTGTCCATGTTGGCGAGCGACAGGCCGTGGCGCGTTAGAAAGAGATCGGCGGCGGGGCGGAGTTCGGTTGCCGCGAGATCGGGAATGCTGCGCGAGAAGATGGCACCGAAGCCCTGATTGTCGAGCCGCCAGCCCATGACGTCCGTGGTGCCGGGCCAGGTGTGCTCGCCCGCGTGCTCGATTATTCCCAATGGTGTTCCTTCGGTCGAAACCACGGCAGCGGCCGAGCCGTCGCCAAACAAGGCGGTCGCAATGATGTTGGACTTCGACATTTCGTCCGGCCGGAAGGCCAGGGTGCAAAGCTCGATGATCACCAGCAGCACCTTGGAACCCGGATCGGCCTTGGCCAACCGCGCCGCCAGAGACAGGCCCGAGACGCCACCGGCACAGCCAAGCCCGAAGACCGGCAGGCGCCGCACGTCATCTCGAAAGCCCATGCCGCTCATCACCCTGGCCTCAATTGATGGCGTGGCCACCCCGGTCGATGACACGGTGATGATGGTATCGATGGCCGACGCCTCAAGCCCGGCCTGATTGAGAGCCTTGGCCGCCACTTCGCGGAACAGAGCGCTGGCGCCGTCGATGAAGGCTTCGGTGCGTTCCGGCCAGCCCTGATCCTGCCTGAACCAGGCATAGGGCCTCACCGAATAGCGCATCGAAATTCCGGAATTGCCGAACACCGGCATCAGGCGCTCAAAATCCTTGTGGCGGCCGCCGAAGATGGTCATCGCCTCGCGAATGACTTCCTCGGTGCGCAATTCATTGGGCGGCACGGCGGTGGCAAGGCTTAAGAGTGCTGGTTTCAAGATATCTCCCCTGTGTTGCCTACGCTTGCGGCAGCCCATTCATTGCATGCATAAGATTCACGTTTACGCGAGTCTTCCTGTGGAAATCACTGAAATCCTTTTGCTCTTCGCTGGCGGCTTGCTGGCGGGCTTCATCAACGTCATGGCGGGCGGTGCAGGGTTTATGACCTTTCCGCTGCTGATGGCGGCGGGCATGAGCGAAATCGAGGCCAATGCGTCGAATTTCGTGGCGGTGCTGCCGGCTAACCTGGTGGGGAGTTTCGTCTACCGCAAGGAACTGGTGACGGTCAGAAAGCACCTGGGGCTCCGCCTCGTGTTGGCGGCGGTGGGAGGGGTGATCGGCTCGTGGATCTTGGTCACTACGGGACAAGCGTCATTTCAACGGGTCATTCCCTGGCTGCTGCTGTTTGCAACCTTGTCCTTTGCCCTTGGCCCATGGATCAAGCTTAAACTGGAGCGGGATTTTGCCTTCGACGGACGGCGCTGGATGTGGCTGTCGTTCGTGCTGGAATTCGCCGTCTATGTCTATGGCGGCTATTTCGGGCTCGGCATGGGGATCGTGATGTTCGCGATCTATTCGATCTTCTCGCAGATGACGATCCACCAGGCCAATGCGCTGCGCAACATCACGATTTCACTGATGACGGTGATCAGCATTGTCATTTTCGCGCAAGCAGGCGTCATCCGCTGGGCGCCGTCGCTGGTGATGATGGCGGGCGCCATGATCGGCGGTTATGCCACCGCCCACATCGCCATGCGTGTACCGCCAGCTCTGGTGCGCAACGGCATTCTCGTCTGGGCCGTTTGCCTTACCGCGCTGGCCTTCTGGCGCTATCACTGAGCTTCGCCTCACGGTGGGCGGCATAGAGCCCGGTGACGACAATCAGCGCCATGCCGAGGATCGAAATCCCGTCGGGGATTTCGCGGAACACCACAACCCCTGAAATGATGGCGAAGACCATGATCGAATAGCGAAACGGTGCGGTGCCCGAGAGATCGCCAAGCCGCAGCGTTGCCACCATAAAGAGATAGCCCGAAGCCAATGCCAACGCCGCCACGGCCAGCAGCCCGAATTGCCAGAGTGCCGGCCACTGAAACCCCTGCATCAAGCATAGAGCAGCGCCGCCGATGGTGACGAAGCCGGCATTGCCGAGTGCGATGACGAAGGTCGGGATGCGGGCCGGAATGCGCTTTGTCACGATGTCGCGCAGCGCCACGCAAAACACGATGATGAGCGCCAGCACCTCATAGATATTGAAACTGGCGATCGACGGCTTGACGATCATCACGACGCCGATGAAGCCGAGGATGATGGCCGTCATGCGGCCCATGCCGACATGCTCGCGCAGCACGACCATCGACAGCAACGCCACCGCCAGCGGCACGGCTTGCATCACCGCTGTCAAGTTGGCGATCTGCATGTGCATGAGAGCGGTGACGAAGGCGATGGTGGAAATGAGATCGAGGCAGTTGCGGGCGATCACCACTGGCGTGGTCAAGTGCGAGACGCCGGTGATGACACCTTGCTGCACGCAGATCGCTGCAATGACCAGAAACGCCATGAAGCCGCGGATCATGATGATCTCGCCCACCGGCAGGCTTTGCCCGATGATCTTGATGAGCGTGTCGTTGGTGACGAAGGAACCCATGGCCAGAACCATGAAGAGCCCGGCGCGCATCGCCTGATTTTCGGGCAGAGGGATCATGGCGCAGCACTAGCGCGGAATGTGGGCAGAGCCCAATGCCGCTTGCGCTGGCGTGCCCTGCGTTAGCCGCCGGTGACGCTCATATGGCGGGCGACGGCGGGTTTGTTGTGGCGGCGGTCGATGATGAAGTCGTGGCCCTTGGGTTTGCGGAAAATCGCTTCGTCGATGGCGGTGTTCAGCAATTCATTGCCTTCTGAAGCTCGCAGTGGCGCCCGGAGATCGGCGGCGTCTTCTTGCCCCAGA
>JANLTS010000442.1:0-21871 GCA_031363045.1 Hyphomicrobiales bacterium | reverse complement strand
GAAGGTTACGCCGCACCGCACCGGCACCTACCGCTGGCTATCGATGAGCGAGAGCGTGTCGGCAGCAACTGACCTCGATGCCTTCGAGGCCAGGCTACGTGCCCTCCCCGATCTCTCATCGCTGCTTTTGCGGATCGAGATCAAGGGCGCGTTGCCACTGGCCGCGACAGCCGAGCTTTCCCGCCGGATGTCGCTGCTCGACGCCGCAATGTTCTGGCTTGAGGCCAAGAGCGATGGGCTGCTGGTGCGCCCGACGCTGGAGGATTTCGAGCGCATCGATTTCCAGGGCGTTTTGCGCGAAGCGGCTGAAACGCTCAAGGTGATGGCGGAGGACTTGACCCTGTCCCCCATCCAGCGCCACCGCGCCGAGGAGGCCTTGGTGCAGATGTTCCTGATGTCGCAACAGGCGATGGCGGCAACATGAAACTTCTCCATGTCGCGATCGACGGCGTCGGCCGCTTTGGCACACCAGCGAAGCTCGAAGGATTGGGACCAGGTGTCAACATTCTTTCCGCCCACAACGAGGCCGGAAAATCGACGCTGTTCCGCGCCATCCGAACCTGCCTGTTCGAACGCCACAACACCACACGCGACGACGTGAAGAAACTCGCCACCGAAGGCTTGTCCCTTCCCGTGAAAGTGTCCATCGGCTTTGAACATGAGGGCCAGTCATTTGAGCTCGCCAAGAGCTTCCTCCGCAGTCCTTCAGCGACGCTCACGCGCAACGGCGTCGAAATCGCCCGCAACCGCGAGGCCGACGAAAGACTTTGGGAAATATTGGGCATCACTCCCGACAACAAGATCGACCAAGGCGCCTATGGTGTCCTCTGGGTTGAGCAAGGCCAGTCCTTCTACGTGCCCGAACCATCCGAGGCCGCCACTTCAGTTCTGAACAACGTCATCCAGCAGGAAGTGGGAACCCTCGTCGGCGGTGAGCGCGCCCGCCAACTGCTGAAAGACGTGAAGGACGAACTCGGCAAGCTGCTGACCGACGGCGGCAAGCCAAAGTCCAACGGACCGCTCGGTTTAGCGCAGCGCCATCTTGAGACAATCGAGCAGCAACGCATCGATGCCGAAAACCGCCTCTCCGAACTCGACGCAAATCTCGAATTGCTTTCGGCTCAACGCGCCGATTTCGCCCGCCTGAATGATCCGGCGGAAACCCAGCGGCTTGCCGCTGAATCGCAAGAAGCGGATGCGGCTTACAAATCTGCCGATGAGTCAGCTCAATCGCTGCAGCAATTCGTGAATGTGGAACGCCAGGCGCTGCAACTGCTGACCGCCCATCAGGAGGCCGTGAATTCGCTTCGGGGGAAGGCCTCAACTATCGATGAAAATCGTACTCGTTTCAATAGCTTGACTGTTGACATTGAATCGCTGGATGAGGCGATCGATAACGCGACGTCCGAGCTGACGAAAGCCAGCAGCCGCAAATCGGCGCTCGACAGTGAAGCCGACCGCAACGAGGCCGAAGACCTGAAGTTTCAACGCATGGCAAGCCTGTCTCAAAAAGCTGCCGCTCGCGACACGTTGCAGACCCGCCTCGCTATGCTGCAATCCTTCGACAAGCGGTTACTGGAAAATGAGCTGGCGCTGAAGTCGATCAGCGCCGACGGCTCCGCGTTGAAAGACCTTGAGGCTATCGAGCGCGATATCGAATCCATCAGTCTACGGATGGATTCCGCCGCGGCCCGCCTCACCATCGAGCGCAAGCCGCATGCCTTTGTCTCACTCAACGGCGAGAATGTCCCGCCGCATCTGTCGCGTGCCGTCACCGAACCGCTCACCATCACCATCGGCGATGATGTGACGGTCACCTTGTCGCCTCCCGCCACATCGCTTGCCGCGGCTGATACAGCCCGGCGCGAGCAGCAGGTGAAGCTCCGCGCCTTACTCTCCCGCCACGGCGTTTCATCCGCAGCGGAGTTTCACATCGTCCATGCAGAACGTGTGAACCTGGAGGAAGAATCCCGCAACCTCAAGGCCGAGCGCATCGCACTGGGTCTGAAGGAACCGAATGCCGCTTCGGAGATTAGGCGCCTCCAGATCGAAATCCAGCAGATCGACACGGAGACCCAGAAGGCACTCGCCGAAACCGCGAACACGCCCCTGCCCTCACCCAGCATGATCGAGCATCAGCGCCAATCATTGCGCGAGACCCGCCATGAGTTGAAAGCCAGTATTGCCCAAGCCGGAAGCGTCATTTCGGGATTGACTGAAACCATCAATCGCAACGCCCAGCAGCAGGCTGCCTTGGCCGGCCAGATCAAGGAACTGAACGCCCGCATCGCCGCCGATCTGGCGCTTCTGCCGGATGCCAGCCGCCAGCAACTGCTCGACAAAGCAGAACGTGAGCTTGAACAACGCGCCTCAAATCACCGGGCTCAGGCGGCACTTCTCGCGGAAAAGCAACTCTCGGCGCCATCGCCAGAGGATATTGACCGGCTGCGTCTGCGGGCCGGGCGGCTGCAGCGTGCAGCCTTGAACCGCGAAAAGGAAATCGGCGACCTGCGCGAGCGCATCGCCATCTTGACGGGCCAGGTGCAGTCAGCCGGCGGTGATGGCCTGGGCGAACGTGTGACCGAACTTCGCGCCGACAGCGCCATGGCGCTGGCCGAAGTCAACCGCCAGAGCGAACGCGCCGAAGTCTTGCAATTGCTGCGCGACACCGTGGAGCAGGCTTATGACAAGCGCCGCGAACAGTTGAATGCTCCTCTGCACCGCCACTTGAAGCCTTTCCTTCAGGACGTTTTCCCGCAAGCCGAGATCGCCTTGGGCGATGGCTTCAGCGTCAAGGGGCTGAAACGTTCAGGTCCTGGAAGCGAACTCTTCGGCCGCCTGTCGCACGGCACGCAAGAGCAGATCGCCGTTCTGGTGCGCCTCGCCATGGGCGCCATGATCTGCGAGAAAGGCCACGATGTGCCGATCATCCTCGATGACGCGCTGGTCTATTCCGATGATGCCCGCATCGAGCAGATGTTTGATGCCATCAACCGCGCCGGGCGCAACCAGCAAGTCATCGTGCTGACGTGCCGCGCCCGGTCCTTTGCCTCGCTCGGCGGCAATCAGCTCCACATCACCTGATCAAAGTGTCGCCGCACCCGATGCAACACTCTCGGCACCATCGAGAGTAAACACCGCACCGGAGGAATAGGCCGCCTCGTCGGAAGCAAGATAGACATAGAGCGAGGCAATTTCTTCAGGGCGCGCGTGCCGCCCCATGGGAATGATGCCATTGACCCGCGCCAGCATCTCCGGCGTATACTCCGCCTCCTGCATCGGCGTCATGGCGTAGCCGGGGTTGACCGCGTTGACGCGAATTTTCGGTGCCAGCTCGATAGCCATCGTGCGCATCATCGCCAGCAGTGCGCCCTTGCTGGCGTTGTAATCGGCATAGTTGCGATAGGCCATGACACCCGATGTCGAGGCCGTGATCAGGATGGCTCCACCACCGTCCTGGCCCAGCATGTGGCGCGCCGCGAGTTGGCTCACATAGAACACGCCATGCACGTTTACCCGCATCACCCGGTCGAAATCCTCGCGGTCGATGTCGATGAACTTGCGGCGGATCGAAATGCCGGCATTGCAGATCAGCGTATCAAGGCCGCCCAGCGCCTTGAGCGATTGCGCGAAAGCATCGTCTACTCCCGGGCCATCAGCGACATCGACGGTGGCCACATGCGAAAGTGCGGGAAGCTCGGTGATGATTGCCTTGGCATTGTCCGGGTTGCGGCACCAGACGGCGACTTTGGCCCCCTCATTCAGAAATCGCGCCACCACCGCAGCCCCTATACCGGTTGAGCCCCCGGTGACGATGACCCTCTTGCCCGCCAGACGCATGCTTCATTTTCCTCTCAGATGACATAGCCGCGTGGCACCGGCTGAAAGGAGCGAAGCTCAATCCTCCCTTTGCCACTTTCCAAAACCGCCACCACGCCCGGCGTTTCCGATTTCTTTACCGCCACATCAAGTTTCAGCGTTGCAAACAGGCGCTTGAGATCGTCAGCCTGCGGACTATGGATTTCAAGTCCGGCGAGCTTTCCGCCCAATGGAGCGGATTCAGCGGGATGCTCGCTGTCCATCCAGTCGATGAAGAAGGGAATCAGCGAACCAAAACCATGATTGCGCAAACCCCAGCACGTCCAGCCCAGCCACCTGCCATCCGGTTTCATGCGCCCGCCTGGCACCATGGCACCGCCCTCATAGCCGGCTTGCCTCGCCTTTTCGGCCAGCAACGCCAAATCAACACCGCCGATCGCCCAATGATAAAGTCCTGAACCGAATAGGCTTTTCACCTCTTGTTCAAGCCCGCCCACATCCTGAGCCGGGTCGCGCCCGAGAATTTCGAGATATGTCGATGGCCCCAGCGCAATCACTGCATTGGCCGTTCCCTCACCCGGATGTTCGCCGCCATAAAGCGGTTCGCGATCCATATGACCGGCAAAATAGTTGCGGCCCGCGGCCAGGTCGGCGTTGTACCACACGAGATGATCGATCCTCATGGCCACCATAAGACGCCAGAGCGCGGCGGCAGTCCAGTGCGCAGTGGGACCTTGACCGGACAGCGAAATCTCAATCTTCGAGAAAGGTTTCTGTGGCAAGTTGACCTCACGTCCTCGCACGGATAGTCCGTGTCCGGATGTTTCCTCCCTGGACTTGGGCCGCCGCGGTTAAACCGGCGGCCTCCTTTTGTGAACTGGCTCACCGCCAAGACCCAATCGACATCCACAGAAGCGAAAAAGATGGTAGCGGGAGCCCGCTACCGCCGTTCCCTCCGACAGGATGAACCACTGTTTGGGCTGACTCGATCATTTCCGGCATGATCATCTCTAGTACATCCAACCAATTGATCTTACGCGCATGTTTTTCATCCAGGTGCAGATGGTGTATCGCAAGCCGCCAGCAAACTAAGCGGCCGAAAGCTGCGTTGCCGCACGAAACCGTCCATCCAGTTCAGCTTTGCCCAACCAGCCCCATATTTCCACGTAACTTCACAGAATACGCAGTTCCCTACTGCAAAAGTAGCGCACACGCCGGTTTTTAGCGCATTGATTTCCTTGGATTGTCGGTCCTGTCAAACATGGGCGCAACCCCAAACACTTTGCCGTTCGCCATAGGCGTTTTCACTACGGTGATCATCGATGCGGTCTAGCGCGGCGCGAAGCAAAGGCTCAATTGGAAAAGATGTGAATACGTGTGACAACCCAATCTCAATCGTGCACCCAATCTATGACACTGTTTCGGAATGGCGGTGAATGCTATGGGATCCGTCTCGCTGACCAGCGGCAAGTTGGCCTGCACCAAACCTAGCACGGCTGGCATCCAGAGTAAGCCCTGGCCCCGCCAAGACAGCCCGTTTCAAAAATAAACGCGTTGTTGATCCGGAAAAAATGTAGTCTGAAAAAACATCGTTCGGCCGCCATGCGGAACCAAGTGAAATCACAGATGCAGTCGCTTTCCTCGCAGGACCACGTTCGCAATTCATCAACGGGCAATTGATCCATGTTGGCGGCGGACTGACACTGTTTCCAGGTTGAGATTCGGATCAAGGCACGTGAGCGCGAGACTGGCCCGCATCACACCTAGCCCAACAAGTCCAATTTCTGCCTGCACTATGGAAATCCTACGTCAGTGCTACATCGTGGGCGATTTCGAAGATCGTGTGAAAAATTCGGCCTTCAAACATTTTTGCAAGTTCTCCGGTTTCGGCACGGCTTTGGGCACGCGCATCAGATGCCATGGCCTTCTCGATGGCGGCCATGTTGGGATACTTGATGGCTAGCACCATGGCGTAATGTGGATTGTCAGTGTCAGAGTCCTGCTGGCGCAACACGCGCACCTCTTCTGCGCCCGGAAACTGTGTCCAGAGCGGCACGAGGCGCTCTTTCACGAACATCGAGAAGGCATCATCACAGCCGGGCTTGACTTTGCCTTCGAAGAAGGCACAGCGAATGAACATGATATTGGCCCAATGGAAACGGGCGCGGAGGATTCCGCGCCCAAGTTTGAATTACATCTTGCCCCAGATTTTGGAATAGGCGTCGCGATAGCCGTTCTGTGGATCAAAAGTGTTGCCGGCGTTGGACTTCAGGCCTTCTTCGGTAACCAGTGCTGGCGACGTGATATAGCCCGAGCAAGCTTGGCCCTGCACCGCGCGGTTCAATTCGTCTACCAGCTGCCAGCCCTGCAGATTCAGAGGTTCAGCCACGGTAACGGTCTGATACTGTCCGGTGCGGATGCGCTGGAAGGCGGCTTCAGAACCGTCACCAGCGGAACCCGCTTTCGGGTTGGCTTTTCCGTCAATACCAGCGGCCGCAAGCGCCGGCCCCATGAAGTCGAAGTATAGGTCATTGATGGCAAGTGAATGCGTCCACTTCGCACCATGCGTCTGCAACAGCGTGGTGGTGAGCGGACCCATGCGGGTTGAGGTTTCGGCAATCGGTGTGTCCACCCATTGCAGCACCGTGCCACCGCTGCCTTCGATGATTTCCTTCATCTTGGCGGCCTTCAAAATGGCGATGGTATAGGTCGAGTCAGTGAAGATCACGACGCCCGGCTTGCCGCCGCCGTCCTGCATAGCCCATTCGGCGGCCTTCTTCGACACGTCCATGGCATCTGTCGAGACGTTAGCAAAAATGCCACCCGGTGCATCGCAACCAATCTTGGGGCCGGAATGCCAAGACACCATCGGGATCTTGGCTGACACAACGTCAGCCAGTGCGGCCTGCTGTTCGGCTGCGTCGAAGCCATTGATGACAATGCCATCTGGTTTCAGCGCCAGTGCCTGTCCAACGGCTGCGGAGCGGCTCTGCACAGAACCTGCACCATCCAAAACTTTCACGGTCCAGCCGATTTTTGCAGCGGCCTCTTCAATGCCCGTTGTGACGCCAAGAATGCCGCCATTTTTCATGTCGGCCGCCAGCACCACAATGGTCTTGCCATCGGCTGCTTTCGGACCATCCTTTGGGCCGTCAAAGTCTTCAGCCTGGGCGGCAAACCCCAAACCCATCAGCATGGAGCTTGCAAGCAGGCATTTCATAAGATCACGTTTCAGCATGGTTTCCTCCGGTTTGCTGTTCGACTATTTGCGTACGGCACCTTTGCGTCGTTGCGCATATCCAGCGATGCCAATGGCGATGAGCAAGGTGACTCCGTTGAACATCGGCTCAACCCAGAAGGATCCGCCGAATTGCTGGATGCCGGATATGCCGACAGCCAGAATGATGATGCCGATGACCGTGCCCCAGACATTGACGCGGCCTGGCTTGATGGTGGTGGATCCGAGGAAGGCGCCAACAAGCGCGGGCAACAGGAACTCAAGACCCACGCTGGCTTGACCGATGCGGAGCTTCGCTGCCAGCAACACGCCCGCCAGCGCAGTGAGAAGGCCCGAGGCGATGAAAGAGCCCATCACATATTTGCGCACCGGTATGCCGTTCAGCGCGGCGGCCTTCGGACTTGCGCCAATGGCATAGAGATAGCGGCCAAGCGGCGTGTATTCGTAGACGAACCACATCAGCAGGGCGAGGATGATGACGTAGAAACCCGTAATAGGCAGGCCAAACACCATGGTGGTGTTCAGCGCATAGAAATTGTCGGGCAGCACACCCACGATCTGCCGTCCGCCAGAGTGCCACAGTGCAAGAGCATAGAGCACGGTGCCGGTACCAAGAGTGGCAATGAAACTGTCAATCTTCGCGACTTCCACCAGAAGGCCGTTCAACATGCCCATGAGGGCACCGAGCAGCAAAACGGTGAACACGGCAACTGGCCATGAAAAGCCGTAGAGTGTCTGCAATGAAATGGCGAGGATGTGCCAGAGCACGATGCCATAGCCCACCGTGAGGTCAATGCGGCCTGCCGACATCGGGATCATCACGCCCAGCGACAGGATCAGGATGATGGCCTTGTCGGAGACGATCGAGCGCAGGTTCAGCAGCGTCGGGAACGTATTGGGCAGCATCAACGAGAACAGCAGAATGAGCAAGCCTGTGAGAATAGCGAGGCCATAGGTTGGCAGAAGTCGCACAAGCTTCTTTCCGCCGGAGAGGTGCTTCAACTCGCTGCGTGTCGGCTCAAGGGCGTTCGACTGGATGGAGTTCATGGGTTAGGCGGCCTCGGAAGCGGATGCGGCGTGGATGAGGGACTGCGTGGTCAATGAGCGTTCGGCGATTTCGGCGACGATGGCACCTCGCGAAAACACAAGCGCGCGATGGCAGATATGTGCCACCTCCTCGAAGTCGGTGGAGACGACAATGACCGTGAGCCCGGATTCAAGGGCGCGCGCCACAAGGCGATAGATGTCCGACTTGGCTCCCACATCGACACCGGCCGTCGGGTCTTCGGCAATCAGAAGCGTGCGCCCTGTTGCCAGCCAGCGCCCCACCACCACCTTCTGCTGATTGCCACCGGACAGTGCTTCAATAGCCAGCGAGGGGTCATTGGGTCTGAGTCCCACTTCGTCGCCGATGTCAAAAGCGCGCCGTGCTTCTGTCGAAGGCGAGAGAATGCTCATCAGGCCGCGTCCAATGGCGAAGGGGTTGAAAAACATGTTCTCGCGGATGGCAAGTGCGGGTGCCACGCTTTCTTCCGTGCGGTCCCGCGCAATGAGGCCCACACCCTGTCGAAGGGTCAGTTGCGGAGACGTCATGTCAAGGGGCCTGCCCTGAAGCTGCACGTCGCCAGAAGATGCCTCCGCCCCGAACAGGGCGCGCGCCACCTGTTCGTGTCCTGCCCCACGCAGGCCCACGAGGCCTAGCACCTCGCCCTCATATGCGGTAAAAGATACCGGCCCAGCGCTTTCTGTAGTGAGGTTTGACACGCGCAGTGTCTCGCGGCCCCGGTTCAAATTGGCCCGGACGTAAAGGTCCTTTACCTCCCGCCCAACAATCATGTTCACCAGTTCTGTGGGCGTCGTGTCCGTCACCAGTTTTGCACCAACAAGCTGTCCATCGCGCAGAATGGCCACACGGTCAGCAATGCGGAAGATTTCATCGAGCCGGTGCGAAACATAGATCATGCCCACGCCGCGGGCTTGCAGGTCGCGCAATACCTCGAACATGCGCTCGACCTCATCAGCGGGAAGGCTTGCCGTCGGTTCATCCAGCACTAGCACATCGGCCTCTGCCGCCAGGGCCCTGGCAATCGCGACAAGAGATTTCTCCGTGCGACTAAGGGATTGCACGCGCCGTGAGGGATCAAACTCGCACCCCACCCTGGCGAGGGCTGCAACGGCGCGGGCTTCAGTACTACGCCAGTCAATCGCCGGCCCCTTCATGGAAAAACCTAACGCCAGCCCGACGTTCTCGGCGACTGACATCCACTCCACCAGGCCCAGATCCTGATGAATGAACGAGACACGCTGTTTCTCATTTGGGCGCGGCGGACGGTGCACATAAGCTTCGCCCTTGAACAGAAGGCGCCCCTCGTCAGGTGTGTGAATGCCCGCCAGACACTTGATGAGCGTGGATTTGCCTGCGCCGTTCTCGCCCAGAAGCGCCAATACCTCACCCTTGTCGAGATGCAGAGACACATCGCGCAGAGCGGTGGTTCCGCCGAAGCGCTTGGTGATGCGTTCAAAGGTGAGCAGGCGCTCGTTCAAACCGATCTCCCATAGCCGGAGACCTTCTTGGGTCTCTCTGAAATGTTATCGATAACATTTGTAGGCCCGCACAGGAAGCGGAGTCAACAGCAATTTCACTTTCCGTCGAGCAGACGCATGGCTTCGGCGCTGTCTCTTGCGCCAAGCCCCATGGCGATGAGGATGCGGTGAAGATCGGTCACCGCACTTGTGAGCGGCAGCGGCGTTTTGGTTTTCAGGGCAAAGGCCTGGATGGAGTCGAGGTCCTTCAACATGTTGCCAAGGCTGCCCGTGGGGGTGAAGTCGCGGGCCGCGAATTTTGCCATGAACTCCTGCAGGATGCGACCGTCGGCGCGACCGCCAGCAAGTGCTGCGGGAACGCGAGCCGGGTCGACGCCACCGGCTTCCGCGAGTTTTACCGCTTCGGCCACGGCCTGAAAGGCGAGCGCACAGAACAGCTGATTCACCAGCTTGGTGGTCTGACCCGCGCCAGAGGCACCCATCAGTGTGTAGTTTGCAGCAAGGTCCTTCATCACCACCAGGGCGCGCTCGAAGTTCACAGCCTCACCTCCCGCCATAATGGTCAGCTGGCCTGCAAGTGCACCCGGCACTCCACCAGACAACGGGCAATCCACCCAGGCCATGCCTGTCTCAGCCTTGAGAAGAGCCGCCATTTCGGCTGTTGCCGCCGGATCGATGGAGGACATGTCGATCAGCAGTTTTGAATCGTCGGCACACGAGGCGACTCCATCGGCACCAAACACGGCCTTGCTCACGATATCGGCATGGTTGAGGCTGAGAATAATGAAGTCAGATCGTGCTGTCGCCTCAGCCGGAGACGCCGCTGGCTTTGCACCCAAGGCAGCGAGGTGAGAAACTTTTGCAGGGTCAATGTCAAACACAGTCAAGGCATGGCCACTCTGAAGCAGGCGGGTGCCAATGGCCTGCCCCATGATGCCTGCTCCAATGAGAGCGATGTGTTCTGTCATGGTCACTCCTTTGTATGCATCAACCAGGCGCTTGCCCCGGCCACGATCTCGTCCACAGGTCGCGCGATATCAAAGGCCTTGGCAATTTCATCCGGTGCGGGCCGCTCCAGCGTTGCCAGCTGGCTGGCCAGCAGCGACGGCGGCATGAAGTGGCCCTTGCGTGCGGCAATGCGCTGTTCAAGCATGGCGCGGCTTCCATCCAGAAAGATGAATGCCACAGGCCGTCCCGCCTTGGCGATGATATGTTCACGATAGGCGCGTTTCAGGGCCGAGCATGAGGCAATGCGGCCCTCGCGCCCTTGCAGCGATTCACCCACACGTGCCAGCCACGGCCACCGGTCTTCATCGGTGAGGGCAATGCCCGCCGACATTTTCTCCACATTGGTCTTGGGATGAAGCCTGTCCCCCTCGGTGAAAGAGGCGCCGAGACTCGCTGCCAAGGCTTCCCCGACGGATGTCTTGCCGCAGCTCGCAACCCCCATTACCACTGCGGCCCCGGCAAACATTCACAGCACCGAGGTGATGCCGCCATCCACGTAGAGGATGTGGCCATTGACGAAGGATGACGCCGGCGAAGCAAGGAAAATAGAGGCTCCAATCAGTTCATCGGTTGTGCCCCAACGCCCTGCCGGAGTGCGCTTTTCAAGCCAGGACGAAAATTCCGGATTGTCCACCAGCGCCTGATTGAGGGGAGTCTTGAAGTAACCAGGCCCAATGGCATTGATTTGGATATTGTGTTTCGCCCAATCGGCACACATTCCCTTGGTCAACATCTTGATGGCGCCCTTGGTCGCCGTATAGGGCGCAATGGAAGGGCGGCCCAATTCACTCTGCACGGAACATATGTTGATGATCTTTCCGGCCTTTCGCGCAATCATGCCCTTGGCGACGGCCTTGCCCACGATGAATGCACTTTCGACATTGACCTGCATGAGTTCGCGCCATTTCGCCAAAGGATAGTCTTCCAATGCCGTGCGAAACTGCATGCCCGCATTGTTGAACAAGATGTCAACCGCACCCAAGTCGCGTTCAATGCCAGAGATGGCCTTTGTCACCGCATTCTCGTCAGTCACGTCAAATGCGGCAACGAGAACGGTGATCCCCTTGGCCACCAGACTGGCGCGGGCTGCACTGAGCTTAGCAGTATCACGTCCGTTGATGATGATGCGTGCGCCCGCTTCACCCAAGCCTTGCGCGATTGCCAGGCCAATGCCCTGGCTTGAACCCGTGACGAGCGCTGTCTTGCCGCTCAGGTCAAATCCCTTGAATGTCATCGCAAGTATCCTGTGTTAGCCGAAAGCGATTTGCACTTTCATCGCCTTGCTTCTGTCATTGGCCAGTTCAAACCCGTTGCGAGCATCCTGCAAGCCCACGGTTTCTGAGATGAGCGGCTTCACGTCGATCAGCCCCTTCTGCATCAGGCTGACGGCCGTGGCATATTCGCTGTGGAATCGGAAAGAGCCCTTGAGCACCAGTTCCTTCGCGGTGATTTGCATCATGGGCAATGTCATGTCGCCACCGAGCCCCAGTTGCAGAATGGTGGCGCCGGGTCGCATGGCGGCAAGGGCATTGGTCAATGCAACTTGCGCACCAGAACATTCATAGAGAATGTCGAAGCTTCCCTTGTCGGCCTTGTAGCTGTCCAGCGCATCAGCCGAAGACGCCATGTTCAACGTGACGTCGGCACCCGCATGTTTCGCCACGGACAATGTGTATTCGCTCAGATCCGTGGCCACGATCAGGTCTGCGCCTGCACGACGTGCGGCAAGAATGGACAGGACGCCGATGGGTCCGCAGCCTGTTATCAGAACAGATTTGCCCAGCAAATCACCGGCGCGGCGCGTTGCATGTAAGGTGACGGCCAAAGGTTCAGCCATGGCGGCCTGGCCTGCCGACAGTCCGTCTGCTGGTACACATTGGCTGGCATCGGCCACCAGTACCTCGCGGAAAGCACCCTGAATGTGTGGGAAGGGCATGGCTGAACCGTAAAAGCGCATGTTGAGGCATTGGTTGAACATGCCCTCGTGACAGTATTTGCAACTATAGCAGGGCCGCGATGGCGACACACCCACGAGCTGACCCAGGCGCAAAGACGAGATTCCATCACCCAGCGCCATGATGTGCCCCGCCACTTCGTGGCCGAGGATCATTGGCTCCCTGAGCCGAATGTTACCGAAGCCACCGTGATTGTAGTAATGCAGATCGGAACCGCAAATGCCGCCGGTGGCCAGCTTTACGCTAACTTGCCCCTGCCCCGGCTTCTCTGCCTCACGCTCTTCAATGCGCAAGTCCTTGGCAGCGTGAATGACGATTGCCTTCATAGCCTCCTCACGGCACTGGCGTCAGCAAGGGGTTGCCGTCAAAATGCGCCGCCAGGCTATCGCGCAAGAACATGCCCATGGCCTTGCGCGTTTCAAGCGTGCCAGATGCATGATGGGGCTGCAACAGCACGTTTTCCAGTTTCAGAAAGCGCGGGTTCAGCTTCGGCTCACCTTCAAAGACGTCGAGCGCCGCTGAACCAAGCTTGCCTGTTTCCAGAGCACCCAGCAGCACTTCTTCATCGATGTTGGAAGCGAGGGAAATGTTGATCAACATGCCTTCCGAACCGATGGCCTCAATGACGCTGGCATTGACAATGTTGCGCGCGCGCGCCGTCTCAAGGTTCACTGCATCATAACCCACGCCATAGACGGAGATGATTTCGGGCCCCGGACACGCCTCGATCAAGTCGCGGCTGGCACCCAGCTCGCCCCGGGTGGCAATGGCCATGATGCCTGCACCTTGGGTCTGGAGAAGTGCAGCTTTGTCAGCGGCTTCAAACAAGTGGTGCATGGTGCAGGCTGCGTCCAACGGCTCCTGATCCCAGGACGGGTATGGACCAATCTGCGGGACCTTTGACCTCGACACGGCACAACCTCAATCCAGAATGTTATCGATAACGTCGCCAAGCAAGCCAGGATTGTCCAGAACAATTTGCGCAATGCGTCTCAGGTGCTTTCGCGCGCAATCACTTCATAATCTGTCATGACGGTTTCGGCGGCAACGGATTTGTGGGCGCGCTCGCCTTCGATGGCGCGCAGCAACAATTCCCCGGCCTGCCGACCGATATCGTAACAGTTCACACCCACTGTTGTGATGGTGGGATGGCTGCAGCTTGAAATCTCGAAGTCACCAAAGCCCGCGATGGCGATGCGCTTGGGCACGGGCCATTTGCGGCGCTGGCATTCCGTTAGGGCTCCAAAGGCTGAAAGATCGGACACGCAAATCGCCGCCTCAACATCGGGCCACTGTTCCACCAGCCGCGCCAGCGCCTCACCGCCCTGCTTCATGGAAATGGGTGGCGTGCCGAAGGAGATGATACGCGTGTCCTTCAGTCCCAATGCCGCCATGGCGCGTTCATAGCCGAGCCTCCTGTCAGCGCCGCGGGTATCGCGATTGCTGGTGCCGCCGATGAAGCCAATCTTGCGGTAGCCCCTTCCATAGAGATATTTCACCAGTGCTTCCGCCGCTTCGGCATTGGAAAAGCCGACCACATGGCGTACTGGCTTCGGCGGCAGGTCCCAGGTTTCAATAACTGGGACGCCAGCATTATCCAAAAGCTTGCGGCCCCGCAGTGTATGCTTGCCGCCGGTCACAACAATCGCCTCGGGCCTGCGGCGCAGCATCGACTCGATCAGTTCCTCCTCCTTCTCAATCGAATAATCGGTATAGCCCAACAGCAGTTGCAGGCCCGAACCTTGCAGGGCATCAGTCAGTCCCCGAGCGGTATCGGCAAAGTTGGAATTGTTGAGCGACGGCACAAGGGCGGCCACGAAGCCGGTGCGCTTGGACGACAGGCTGCCGGCAGACTGGTCGAGAACATAGCCCAGTTGCTCCACCGCCTTCATGATCTTTTCGCGGGTCCCGCTGGCAATGGAGGCACCATCGCGCAATGCGCGTGACACGGTCATGGTCGAAACGCCCGCCTTGCGCGCCACGTCAGACATTGTTGGTGCCAAAGGCCTTGCCGCCTTCACTTCAACAGCACGCCTCACCAAAACCATTTCCTCCGGAGATCACCTTTGTTATCGCTAACATATCACTTCACTCTGAAATTGGAAGGTAGTTATGTTGTTCGGGCAGTGCATCATAGGCCATGCGCGGGTCGAGCGGCTGTGGACGGGTGCCCGCTGGAGCGAGGGGGCCCGCTTGGTTTGACCTTACCGAATACATTGGGAAATTTCTTCTCGTGCCTAGAAAATCTCTCATAATTTGCAGGGGAATTCACTAGCCAACAAGTGATCGGCCGCGCTGGAATGATTTCCAGACAATCGACTGGAAACGTCACTCAGACGCGGTCAGCACTCGAACCACTCAGACAACGCAAACCTGGTCCAATTGGGGTTGTAGTAAGAGTTCCGGCATCTCACACGCTTGGTGACATTGGCACTGGGTTTCGAACGCTATGCAACCGCTCATGGAACGTTCGGCCCCCTTGGCACGGGTTGTTAGACAAAGAATATCGGCCGTCACTTGACTGCTACAATTCATGTCGATAAGTCCTGACACATGGAATCCATTTCAGCCATTGATGCTCTGTCTGCCCTGGCCCAGCCCACCAGGCTTGACGTCTTTCGTCTGCTCGTCCGGCAAGAGCCAGATGGTTTGCCAGCCGGCGAAATCGCCCGGCGCCTTGATGTACCGCACAACACGATGTCCACCCACCTCTCAATTCTGACCCGCGCCAGGCTTGTCACCGTCGAGCGCCACAGCCGCAACATGATCTACAGGGTCGAGTTGGCAGTGGTCCGGCAGTTGGTCCTGTTCCTTCTGCGCGACTGTTGCAACGGTCGGCCCGAGCTTTGCTCACACCTCATCGAAGATCTCTCAATCTGCTGTTCAACGCCAGGACCCTCGTGTGGTCGACCGTCCGTATAGTGTCCTGTTTCTCTGCACTGGCAACTCGGCGCGGTCGATCCTTGCTGAGGCAATCCTCAAGCGTGAAGGCGGCGGCATGTTCACAGCCTATAGCGCAGGCAGTCATCCGAAGTCTGAGGTCAATCCTTATACCCTCGACCTGCTCCGGCAATTGAATCACCGGCTAACCGGACTCCGTTCCAAGAGTTGGGATGAGTTCGCCGTGCCGGGTGCTCCGCAGATCGATTTCGTGTTCACTGTCTGCGGCGATGCTGCGGATGAGACGTGCCCAGTGTGGCCGGGCCACCCGATGACCGCCCACTGGGGCGTGCCGGAACCCGCCGCAGCCAAGGGATCGGAGGCAGAACGGCGCCTGGCCTTCGCCGATGCCTACAGGATGCTCAAGAACCGCATTGGCGCTTTCGTCAATCTTCCCATCGCGTCTCTCGACCGGTTGAGTCTCAAGAACAAACTCGATGCCATCGGCAACGCCTGAACCGGAACCTTCCCTTGTCGCTTTTTGAACGCTACCTCACCTTCTGGGTGTTCCTGTGCATCATTGCCGGCATCGCGCTCGGACAGTTGATGCCTTCGATCTTCGGGACCATCAGTGCCATGGAGTTGGCCAAGGTGAACCTGCCCGTGGCGTTGTTCATCTGGCTGATGATCGTGCCCATGCTGGTGAGGATCGACTTCGCCGCCTTGGGCCAGGTGACCAAACACTGGCGTGGTATCGGCATTACGCTCGTCATTAACTGGGCGGTGAAGCCCCTCTCCATGGCGCTGCTTGGCTGGTTGTTCATCGGCTGGCTGTTCCGGCCCTATTTACCTGCCACCCAGATCGACAGCTACATCGCCGGTCTCATATTGCTCGCCGCTGCCCCCTGCACCGCCATGGTCTTCGTGTGGAGCAACCTGACAAAGGGCGAGCCGCATTTCACGCTCAGCCAAGTGGCACTCAACGATGCAATCATGATCGTCGCATTTGCACCCCTGGTGGCGCTGCTCCTCGGCCTCTCGGCTATCGCCGTGCCGTGGGAAACGCTGCTGCTCTCGGTCGCGCTCTATATTGTTGTGCCGGTCATTGCCGCGCAGGTCATCCGCCGTGGGTTGTTGGCAACTGGCGGTGAAGCCGAGTTGCAGGCATTGCTCAAGACCTTGCAGCCGATTTCCCTCGTTTCGCTTGTGGCGACACTCGTGCTGCTCTTCGCCTTCCAGGGTCAGCAGATCATCGCGCAGCCCATGGTGATCGCACTCCTCGCCGTTCCAATAATCATCCAGGTGTACTTCAATTCGGGATTGGCTTATCTACTCAACCGTTGGAGTGGCGAACAACATTGCGTCGCCGGACCGTCAGCGCTCATCGGCGCCTCTAACTTCTTCGAACTGGCGGTTGCTGCAGCCATAAGCCTCTTCGGCCTCAACTCAGGCGCAGCACTCGCCACCGTGGTCGGCGTGCTGATCGAAGTGCCAGTGATGCTATCGGTGGTGAAAGTCGTCAATTCCAACAAGGTGTGGTATGAGAAAGGCCTGAAATCCCATGCTTGAATATCATGTGAAGGCTCACCGCATCGATGCGCATGGCTCGGAGTCGACGGCCAAGAACGCCAGGATCACACTCGATACCAGCATGAGTGGGCGGACCGACGCCTACAACCCGGCTGAACTCTTCCTCGCTTCCATTGCTGCCTGCATGCTGAAGGGCATCGAACGCGTGGCGCCGATGCTGAGTTTCCAGTTCCGTGGTGTCGAAGTGAAACTGCATGGAGTGCGGCAGGATTCGCCGCCGATGATGATCGTCATCAACTATGAACTCATCGTCGATACCGACGAAGACGACCGGCGCCTTGAACTGCTTCACACCAATGTGCGGAAATACGGAACCATTTCCAACACCGTCGCAAGGGCCACGAAGCTCGAAGGCACGATCATGCGGGCCTGAGGCTGCCGGTTCCGCTTGATGGCATCGGGCTATTGTTGACCCAGTTCCCTTCGGTGCGACAGCCACGCTGCAAGCCCGAACGCCAACGCCGAGGCCGACGCGCACAGCAGGAGAATCAGTTTCAGCGCATCGTAGTTTCCAGTCCATTGCCACAGGAGTGCCGCGATGAAAGGGGACGCCGCCTGAACAATCTGTGCCGGCGTGGCAAGTAACCCTTGAAGAGCACCATACTCGCTGATTCCCAGGAACTCAGGCGCCGCTGTTGCCTGAACGATGGTCTTGATCCCCATGCCGGCGCCAAACAGAAGCGGAAAAGCGATGAACAATAAAGCGCTTGACGATACGCCGATCAAGACCAGCATCCCAAGCACAGGCAGAATGGTCGCCAGCGCGCCGGCGGCTCCGGTCGGAATGTGGCTGTCGACTGCGAACATCCCGAGCCGGCCAGCGACTTGTGACGGCCCGATGAGCGTATAGAGTCCGACGGCAGCAATGGCACTCATGCCACTTTCAACAAGAACTGGCAGGAGGCTGAACAGCAGCGAAGAGTAGAAGAAGGCAAAGCAGCCATAACTTAACAGAAGCAACCAAAATACGGGGTCAAGCTGCACCAGCGGGAAAACCGATGGACGCATGCCGGGCTCGGCCAGGAGGTGTCCTGTTTCCGGTTTGCGCAGCATGAGCAATGGAATGACGGCACACACTGCGCCTTCGATCAGGGCCAATACCAGCAGAGCTTCCCGCCACCCCAGCAAGCTGACAAGCCAATGCGTGAGCGGAATGAAGACCGTGCTGGCGAGGCCTCCCAGCAGGGTGATTGCCGTTATCGCTCTGCGGTAGTTTCCAGGTGCCAGATGTGCAGCGACCGCGAAGGCAGCTTCATACAAAGCCATTGCAGATGCTATGCCAATCAACATCGAAATCGCGTAGAGCTGCCACAAACTCGTCACCTGCGACCAGAATGCGACAGCCACGGCACCGAGCACAGCACCGAGGAGCATCACGCCACGTCCTCCCGTGCGGTCGATGTGACGGCCAACAACATAGACCGACAGCCCGCTGATGAGCAGGCCCAGCGATTGGGCACCATGCATTTGTGGCTTGGTCCAACCCGTCTCGACGCCCATCGGTTCAACGATGACAGCAAAGGCGTAATAGAGCACGCCCCACGAGACGAGTTGTGCGACCGCCAATCCGATGATCTGCGGCCATGGAATGGCCCGATCATCGCGCACAGTCATCCGCAACACGCCGATGCCGGAGCGGTGATCGCTTTGGCAGACGTCGAAGTGGAACAACACATTGTCGCCCGTTCGACTGACGGTCTATCACAACACGGCTCACTGGCGTTTGCCTTGGCACCTTCGCAGCACGCACCACCCGGCGCCACCTCCTCCAGCGTGGCGTTGCACACACCGGTTTCCGGAAGCACAAGACGAACGTTGTCGGCCGCCTGGTGATCGCCAGCGAGGTAGGCGGCAATGGATCGCACCTGCTCATAGCCGGTCAGCAACAGGAAAGTGGGCGCGCGGCCATAGCTCTTGATTCCCGCAACAAAGTAGTTGCTTTCCGTATGCGCCAGTTCGCGCCAGCCATGTGGCGGAACCGTTCCGCAGGAATGCACATTTGGATCGATGAGCGGTCCCAGTTCGCGCGTGCTTTCGACAATCGGATGGAGATCGAGTTGCAATTCCCGGGCAAAGCCAAAATCCGGCCTCTGTCCGGTTGCAGCGATGATCCGGTCAAACGGCCCGATCTCGCGGTGCACGCCTTGCGATACGCCTTCAAGCATGATGTCACCATTCTTGACCGTCACGCGCTCGGTGGCAAACGACATCACTATGGTCAGCCGCCCCTGCTCGGTCAGTGCCTTCAACCTCCGGCCCAGCGCACCACGTGCGGGTAGTTGGTCAGACGCACCACCACCGAACACCGTGGCAAGAGAATTGCCACGGACAACCCAGGTGAGCGACGTGGCGCGTTCCTGTTCCGCCAGCAGCGCCAGGTCCAACAGCGCATTGGCCGCCGAATGACCCCCTCCCACGACGGCGACGCGCCTGCCGGAATAGTGGGCGCGATCAGACCCGGTCACATCCGGGATGCCATAGTGAATGACATCGCGAAGCGCCGGCTCGCCCTTGGCTGGCCAGCCATCAGCGCCCAGCGGGTTCGGATTCTGCCAGGTTCCCGAGGTATCGATGATGGCACGCGCTAGGATCTTGCGGCGCTGCCCTAAGGCCGTCTCGACGGTGATTTCGAACGGCCGCTCCCCGCGTTGCTTCGACGACATGCGGTCTGTGCCAAGGCGGACGATCCGCACGACGCGCGAGTCCGTTTCGATAATACGCGAAAGTTCCGGCGTAGCTGCGAGCGGTTCGAGATAGTCCCGCACCAGATCGCCACCCGTCGGCAGGCTGGTTCCATCAACACCCGGCCAGCCATTTCGCCTGAGAAGGTCCTCCGCCGCCTCGTCTATGCATTGATCCCAGACCGAGAACAGCCTGACATGCGCCCACTCAAGCAGATTGGCGGCGACAGCACTTGCGGCTTCGAGCACCAACACAGGTTCATCTCTGAGGATCAGATGCGCCGCAGCGGCGAGTCCGATGGGGCCGGTTCCAATAACAGCAATAGGAAGAGTTCTATCCACGGCATTTATCCTTCTATATTTCCGGATATTTCGAATTAATAAGCCCAAGAAAACCATCACGCGGCATTGGACCGGCAGCCTTTCTGCTCAGCGCAGCACTCTTCCGTCAGATAGCCAACAAGACCAGTCATGGTGCGGTAGTTGGCACGGCAAATGAGCGTCGTCGACTGCCGCTCCTGTGTCACCAGCCCAACCTGAATCATCTTCTGCAGGTGATGCGACAGTGTCGAGGCTGCAGCACCCAGCCGGCTCTGCAATTGACCAACCGGGATGCCCTCTTCACCGACTTTGACAAGAATGCGAAAAAGCTTCAACCGCGTCGGGTTGCCGAGGGCTTCGAGCTGAGCTGCTGCATCATCGAGTGTCATGACACCAAAATAGCCAGAACATCAAAATTGTCAATCGATATTTCTAGAATTATAGAATATAGACCTCTATTGCCGCTCACGCGTTGAGATTTCCCGGTAGAGGGCCTCTGGGCTGGTGCCGATTTCCTGAGCGATGAGTTTCCAACGGCCCTTTTCCGGCAGTTCTCCATTCTGCAAGATCCAAGCGTCGAGGCGCTCAGCCACTGTCCTGAGCGATAGGATTTCAGTTCGCAGCCGCGCATGACGAATCTCGTTTGCCAGATGATTGGCCCACGAAATCGCAAATGCAGAGTCTTGTTCGAATCGCAGCCGCATATCGCGGCGCGCGATAAGTTTCACTTTGGCATCTGAAACAGCGATGGCAGAGCAATGATAGGAATCACTAAAAAGCGATGCCTCCGCAAGGACGGAACCCTCGATTGCACGCTGGAGCACGATCGAGTGGCCGTCGCGTTGGAAGCGCTCCAGCCTGACCTCCCCTGCCACAATGAGGAACATGTGGGTGATCGGGTCACCCTGGCTGAATAGCAGTTGCTCCCGCCGAAACACTCTCTCAGTGCAATGAAAGTCAAAGCTGTTCAACCACATGATATCTATCATGTGACCGGAAAGCTTCCTGTGGCAAGAACAATGACCATCTGACATTCAAGGAACAAAAATGATCATCCGCGCAATATTGGTCTCGCTCTGCCTTTCGGCTACTTTCGCATTCGCGCAGGACGCAAATCACAGTCACATGAAGAACTTGGACCATTCCTCAATGATGGGCAGCTTGGAGCCGCGAGAAACAGGGCAGTCTGCATTTGCAGCAATTCAGGAAATCGTCACAATACTGAACGCTGACAAGGCAACCGACTGGTCAAAAGTCAACATTGAAGCGCTGCGGCAACACCTCGTTGATATGAATGACGTGACACTGGCGACAACTGTGGAGCTAGTCGATCAGGGCAACAGTCTGAAGTTCATCGTTACCGGTAAGGGGACTGTCAGGGACTCAATCCGAAGAATGATAATAGCCCATGCCGCCACAATGAACGGTGTCGATGGGTGGGGTTTTCTAGGTGAGCCGACATTAGAAGGCGCCGAACTGACCGTATCGCCACCGAACACCGACGCCAAGACGAAACTGCGCGGCCTGGGTTTCATCGGCATAATGTCAATCGGCATGCATCACCAGCAGCATCATCTCATGATTGCAAGAGGCTTGGAACCTCACCACTAGCGGCAAACAAGCTACAGCAGCACGGTGTGTGGTATCATCTTGTCTACCCGCCCGTCACGCTCATGTGGCGGGCGACGGCGGGCTTGTTGTGGCGGCGGTCGATGATGAAGTCGTGGCCCTTGGGTTTGCGGAAAATCGCTTCGTCGATGGCGGTGTTCAGCAATTCATTGCCTTCTGAAGCTCGCAGTGGCGCCCGGAGATCGGCGGCGTCTTCTTGCCCCAGA
>JANLTS010000432.1:0-8014 GCA_031363045.1 Hyphomicrobiales bacterium | reverse complement strand
GATACCAACAATACCGAGAACCGTGCCTTCACACTCGAGGGCATCGACGCCTTGCGCGAACTGATCACCGACTGCGCTCGCAAAGCCCGCTAAACTCGCACTCAAATCCGCGCTTCACGCGGCCCTCACCGGATGCGTACTGACTTTGTGACCTCGCCCCAAACTTCAACCCGTCACTTTCGCGGAGGTCTCGCTTGCAGGCGAGGATCGGCCGCTGATTGACGTGGTGAACACCGCCCGGAATACTTTGCAGGACCTAACCCACTTGCCCGCGATGCCGCAGGAACTGGTCGGCCAGCACGATCGCCATCATCGCTTCGCCCACCGGCACCGCCCTGATGCCGACGCAAGGATCATGGCGGCCCTTGGTAGAAACATCGGCGTCCTCGCCCTTGGCCGTCACCGTCTTGCGCGATTTGAGGATCGAGGATGTGGGCTTAACCGCAAACCGCACCACGACATCCTGTCCCGTCGAAATGCCACCGAGGATGCCGCCGGCATTGTTCGACAGGAATTCGAGCTTGCCATGATGCATGCGGATTTCGTCGGCATTCTGTTCGCCTGAAAGTGCAGCTGAAGCAAAGCCGGCACCAATCTCCACGCCCTTGACCGCATTGATGCTCATCATCGCCGCCGCCAATTCCTGGTCGAGCTTGGCATAGACGGGCGCTCCCCAACCGGCCGGAACACCGCTTGCCGTCACCTCGATCACCGCACCGCAGGAGGAGCCGGATTTCCGGATGCCATCGAGGTATTCTTCGTAGAACTTCGCGGCGCGGGCATCGGGCGTGAAGAACGGATTGCGGTCAACCTCCGCCCAGTCCCAATTGGTGGCATCGATCTTGTGCGGCCCCATCTGGACCAGGGCGCCACGAATGGTGACTTTGGGAATGATCTTGCGGGCAATCGCCCCGGCCGCCACGCGCGACGCCGTTTCGCGCGCCGAGGAGCGTCCGCCACCCTTGTAATCGCGCAAGCCATACTTCGCCTGATAGGTGAAATCGGCATGGCCCGGTCGGAATGTGTCGCGGATATCGGCGTAGTCCTTCGAGCGCTGGTCGACATTCTCAATCATCAGCATGATCGGCGTTCCGGTGGTCACCGGCCCGCCAGTGCGGTCATCCTCGAAAACACCAGACATGATCTTCACCTGGTCCGGTTCCTGGCGCTGCGTGGTGAAGCGCGACTGGCCGGGCCGCCGCTTGTCGAGAAACCCTTGAATGTCTTCCGGTGTCAGCGGAATGTTGGGTGGGCAGCCATCGACGATGCAGCCGATGGCGGGGCCGTGGCTCTCGCCGAAAGTGGTAACACGGAACAGATGGCCAAATGTATTGTGGGACATGATGCTTTAATTAGGCCGCATCGCTGTTGGCGTCAAACCACTCCGCCTGTCCGTCCCGAAGGCGGCAATAGCAGCCTTGCGGCATTTCAATTTCCACCAACTCGCGTCGTGCCAGCCCGGCGATCTCGGCCACCAGGCAGCGGCCAATGGCACCGTGGGCGACAACCACCGTCGGACGGTCGAGACGCTCAAGCCAGGCATCGATGCGAGCCTGGCCATCGGCATAGCTTTCGCCGCTCTCCGGCCGCCACGCATAGCGGTCTTCGGGATGCGGCGGATAGGCGGGAGAGGCCTTCAACTCCCAGAACGGTTTGCCCTCCCAAACGCCGAAACCAAGTTCCTGAACGGCTGGCTCAATGGCGATCTGTTGCGGTTCGAGCGACAGGGCTTCGGCCATGTAACCCATGGTCTGCCTCGCCCGCAGCAGCGGGCTCACCACGAAATTGAAATCCGGAGAGAATTCGGGAACATTGATGAGCGCCTGGGCGACGGCTCGCGCCTGGGTGTGGCCGCGCGCGTTGAGAGGGGTATCGGTCCAGCCCTGGATCAGGCCCTGGCGGTTCCAGTCGGTTTCACCGTGCCGGATGAAATAGATCGGCGGGCGGCTCTTACTCACCGCTGCCGTTCACCGTGATGTCCGGGGCATCGGGGTGCTTCATACCAACGATATGATAGCCGGCATCGACATGCAGAATTTCGCCCGTGACACCGCGGCTCAAGTCCGAGAGCAGGTAGAAACCTGAGTCGCCCACTTCATCGGTGGTGACTGTGCGTCGCAGTGGTGAGTTGTACTCGTTCCAGCGCAGGATGTAGCGAAAGTCACCGATCCCCGATGCCGCGAGTGTCTTGATCGGGCCTGCCGAGATGGCGTTGACTCGAATGTTCTTTGGACCCAGATCGGCGGCCATGTAACGCACCGAGGCCTCGAGGCCCGCCTTGGCAACGCCCATGACGTTGTAATGCGGCATCCACTTTTCGGCACCGTAATAAGTGAGCGTCAGCAGCGAACCGCCATCGGTCATCAGTTTCTCGGCCCGCTGGGCGACGGCGGTGAAGGAATAGACGCTGATGAACATCGTCTTGGTGAAATTTTCGGCAGACGTATCGACGTAGCGGCCGGTCAGTTCATCCTTGTCGGAAAAAGCGATCGCATGAACGACGAAATCGAGCTTGCCCCATTGCTGCTTGATCGTCTCGAACGTCGCATCGATCGAAGCCATGTCGTTGACATCGCAGGGCACGACAATTTTCGAGCCGATCTCTGCGGCAAGCGGCTCCACCCGCTTCTTCAGCGCATCGCCCTGAAATGTGAAGGCCAGTTCGGCACCTTGGGCGGCACAGGATTTCGCAATGCCCCAGGCAATTGACCGGTTGTTGGCCACACCCATGATGAGGCCCCGCTTGCCCGCCATCAAACCCTTGTTATCGCCCATTTTTAATTCCGTTCGAAAAGAGGTGCCGGGACAGCCGGACGGGCGGTTAATTGACATAAAGCCGCAACCTGGTCCACTGGAAAGAAATTAGGCAGCAAACCGATACCTCGCAAGCATGCATGCAGGTCATTGGTGATGGCATTGACCATTTGTCAAACGCCCGCGACTTGTTTGCCCGGATGGTCTATGGCTCAAGTTGAAGCAGGCGCGGAGCCACAAGGGTACGAAGCAGATGAGTCTGAGCGATATCTCGAAACTGACGGCGTCAATGGGTTTCACCGAGCGCAATGATCCCTTCTCGCTGTTCGGCGAATGGCTGAAAGAAGCGGAGACATCCGAACCCAACGACGCCAACGCCATGGCCCTTGCCACAGTGGACGAAGAAAGTCTGCCGAATGTCCGCATGGTGCTGTTGAAGGGTTTCGACGACCAGGGCTTTGTTTTTTACACCAATTTCGAGAGTCAGAAAGGCCAGGAAATTCTCGGCACCATGAAGGCGGCCCTGGTCTTCCACTGGAAATCTTTGCGCCGCCAGGTGCGGGTCCGGGGACTGGTGGAAGAAGTCTCAAGTGCAGAAGCCGATGCCTACTTCGCTTCCCGCCCGCGCGACAGCCGCATCGGTGCCTGGGCATCGCAACAATCGCGGCCGCTCGAAACCCGCTTTGCATTGGAAACAGCCGTGGCGATGAACACGGCCCGCTATGCGATCGGCGAAGTACCACGGCCCTCCTACTGGTCGGGATTCCGCATCAAGCCGCTGTCGATCGAATTCTGGCACGACCGCCCATTCCGCTTGCATGACCGTGTGGTGTTCCGCCGCGCTGGCGATCAAACCGATTGGACCAAGGCGAGGCTTTATCCGTGAACACGACCGCTGACACCGAGCGAAAGACGCTCATCCTCACTGGTGCATCGCGTGGCATCGGCCATGCGACGGTAAAACGCTTTTCGACCGCCGGCTGGCGCGTCATCACCTGTTCGCGCCAGCCCTTCCCAGAGGATTGTCCATGGGATGCGGGGCCGGACGATCACATCGTGCTGGATCTTGCATCCTCCATCGACACCCATGCCGCCATCGCGGTGATGAAAGACAAGTTGAAAGCTCAAGGTTCCAAGCTGCATGCCCTGGTCAACAATGCCGCCATCAGCCCCAAGATGACAGGTGGCGGACGGCTCAATACCATCGAAACGGCGGAGGAGGATTGGAAGACGGTGTTCCAGATCAACTTCTTCGGCCCGATCATGTTGGCACGCGGGTTGATGGATGATCTCGTTGCAGCCAAGGGGGCTGTTGTCAATGTGACCTCGATTGCCGGCTCCCGCGTTCATCCATTTGCCGGTGCCGCATATTCGACCTCGAAGGCGGCACTCGCTGCCCTGACGCGGGAGATGGCTGCCGATTTTGGGCCGCATGGCGTGAGGGTCAATGCCATCTCGCCAGGCGAAATCGAAACCTCCATCTTGTCACCCGGAACCGAAAAGCTGGTCACGCAAATTCCACTGCGCCGCCTCGGCCAGCCTGAGGAAGTGGCGCGGGCAATCTATTTTCTGTGTACTGACAGTTCAAGCTACGTGAATGGCGCCGAACTGCATATCAATGGCGGCCAGCATGTCTAACTCGGCCTTGCGTCCTGAGACGATCGCCGCCCATGCCTTGCGGGCCATCGATGAAGCCACGGGTGCCGTGGTGCCACCCATCTATACTTCGACGACCTACGCGCGTGATGAGAACTACGCGCCGAAGCTGAAGGAAAATTATGTTCGTAATGGCAACCCAACTCTTTGGCAAACCGAGGAAGCGATTGCCGCACTGGAACAGGGGCCGGCTGCCCTGCTTTTTGCGTCCGGCATGGCGGCCATCACCACACTGACGGAGACCATTCCGCAGGGCGCCCATGTGGTGGCACCCGATGTCATGTATTACGGCACGCGCGACTGGTTGAAGCGCCTCGAAAGTCTCGGCCGCATCGGCCTCACGCTGTTTGATCCGCGGAACCCCAATGCGCTTGCCTCGTCCTTGCGGAAAGGCAAAACGGATTTCGTGTGGATCGAGACGCCGTTGAACCCGACGTGGGATGTGATTGACATCGCCCAAGCAGCGAAAGCCGCACACGAGGCTGGAGCCATCCTTGCGGTCGATGCCACCGCAACAGCCGCTGTCACCACGCAGCCGCTGAAGCTTGGCGCTGACATCGTCTTTCACTCTGCGACAAAATACCTGAACGGCCATTCCGATGTTCTCGCCGGTGTGTTGGTGACACGCGAGATGAACCAGCGCTGGAAAGACGTAGCCATGCTCCGCACCAAGATGGGTGCACCTCTGGCTCCACTTGAATGCTGGCTGCTGATGCGCGGCATGCGCACGCTCTTCGTGCGGTTCCGTCAGAGCTCAAGCAATGCCATGGCGATTGCCCGGCATTTCGAGAAGCACCCGAATGTCGAACGCGTGCTCTATCCAGGACTTGCCTCACATCCAGCCCATGATGTGGCTGCCCGGCAAATGACCGACGGTTTCGGCGGCATGATGTCGATCTTGGTGAAGGGTGGCTTCGAGGACGCAAAGCGCATGTGCACGCGGTTGAGGGTGATAGTGCCCGCCACCTCGCTGGGCGGTGTCGAGAGTCTTGCCGAACACCGAAAGTCTGTCGAGGGTCCTACAAGTCCGGTCCCAGACAACCTCGTCCGCCTTTCGGTCGGGATCGAACATGTCGATGACCTGATTGCCGATCTGGAGCAGGCGTTGGCGGGACTCTGAGGCATCTCAGACGGCCTTGGCGTGGCGGTTTGGAGTCGCCACGAAATACGCGTCGAAGGCGGTGGCCACGGTTCGAAGAAAGAGCTGGTGCTGCTGCGGCACACGAATGCGAGTGCCGTCAATGCGGACGATGCCAGCGTTCAGCGCGGCTTCGAGCTTTTGAGGGAGGTCGCCGAACATGGCCGGGTTGAAACCATGCTTCGCGGCGATCTGTTCCGCATCAACCGAGAGATCGCACATGAGCCGTTCGATGACTTCGGACCGCATGCGGTCTTCCGGCGTTGTCACCAACCCACGGGTTATCGGGCTTTCATTCCTGTCGATCTTCTGCGACCACTCCAGCGTGTCGCGGGCTGACTGCACGAAGCCTTGCGGGAATTCGCCGATGGCCGACGCGCCAAAGGCGAGCAACGCGTCTGCGGCATCCGTGGTGTAGCCTTGGAAATTTCGCCGCATGGTCCGGTCAGCCGCCGCTTGCGTCAATGCATCGCCAGCAAGCGCAAAGTGGTCGAGCCCGATCGCGGCGTAACCAAGGGACTGCAGTTCTGTTGTGATGGCAGTGGCTTGGTTGTAGCGTTCCACCACTCCAGGAAGTTCGGCATCGGCGATCATTTTCTGGTGCTTCTTGAACCACGGCACATGGGCGTAACCGAAGACCGATATGCGCTCAGGCTGAAGTTTGGCGGCCTGTCGGGCGGTACGGATGACACTGTCAACGGTTTGGGCCGGAAGCCCGTACATCAGGTCAAAATTGACCGATGTGAAGCCCGCCTGCCGCAGGAATTCAGTGGCGGCCGCGACGAGCCCAAAGGTCTGCAACCGGTTGATCTTCATCTGCACCGGCAGCGCGAAGTCCTGGACCCCGAAGCTGATGCGGTTAAACCCGATGCCGGCCAGCACCCTGGCGCGCTCCCTGGTGAGCGTGCGCGGATCTGACTCGAGCGCCAATTCGCCGCCGGACGCAAGTCCAAAGCCCCGGTCGACGGCCGCGACGATTTCAGCAATATGCGCGTCATCAAGATAGGTCGGCGTACCGCCACCGAAATGCAGGTGCTTGACCAGGCCTTTCCTGCCGTTGAAGAGCGCGGCGGAGCGGGCAATATCACGCACCAGATACTCGACGTAGCGTGCTGCCCGGTCATAGGAATTGGGCACGGACGTATGGCAGCCGCAATACCAGCAGAGTTGGCGGCAGAAGGGGATATGAATATAGACCGAGAGGCTTGCATCGGGGTCGAGTGCCACCAGCCAATCATCGGCGGTCTTGCCCGGAAAATCGGGTTGGAACTGCACCGCCGTCGGGTAGCTGGTATAGCGCGGTACGTCCTGTAGGGCGAAGGGGAGAAGTTTGCTGTCCATGGATTGAGACAGTGACGGCAATCGGCCGCCGTCTCTTTGACCTCGATCAATCGCGGCACGTTTCCGTTCAATACAGCCCTGTCTTGTAGTCGCCTTCGACTTGCGCGTCGGTTGTGACCGCGAGCACTTCGTCCACGCCGGTCTCGCATGTCTGATCCATGATAATCCGGGCGATCGACGGCATTTGACCGCGATCCTGACGGTAATCATCGCTCCATATTTTCGAGCGCTTCAGCGCCTTGGCGCAATGGATGAAGACTTCCTCTATGGCAATCAGGATACCGACCTTCGGAGCCTTGCCGTTGACGGTGCAGTGATTCAGCAACTCCGGGTCTTCGGTAATCCGCGCCTTGCCGTTAAGCCGCAACGTGTCCTCGAATCCCGGAATGAAGAACAGGCAACCGACATTCGGGTTGGCAGTAATATTGGACATGGTGTCGAGCCGGTTGTTGCCAGGCCGGTCGGGTACGAGAATGGTGCGGTCGTCGATCATCTGGACGAAACCCGGCGGATCGCCGCGCGGGGAAAGATCGGCCTTGCCGTCCGCATCCGCCGTCGAGATGACGAGGAAGGGCGACAGCGAGATGAATTGCCGCGAATATTTGTCAAGCGCCGGCCGCGACTTGGTGACAGCCAACGGATGGACCGTGTCGAACTTCGAACGCAGTGTTTCTTCCGTGCTGATTACCGCGCTGCCCATAGCATCCCCCGCTCAATGATGGTCCGCATCTGCGGCACCTTGAATTCTTCCGCTGTGTGACCGAGTGATGAGTAGAACACCCGTCCCGTTCCATAAATCTTCTTCCACACGACCGGCATGACGACGCCCTTGATGAAGCCGCAATGCTCGCCGTTGAAGGTGGTGGTGGCTAGCACCTCATTGGCCGGATCGGTATGCATGTAATATTGTTCCGAGCGGTAATCGAAATCGCTGATCCCCTGCATCACCGGATCATCAGGCCTTATGACGTTGACACGGTAATCGATGATGTTTCCGGGGTGCGATACCCACTGGCCGCCGGTCATGAACTGGTACTCAGTTTCTTTCCTGAAACTGTCGCACATCTGGCCGTGGAAACCGGCGAGCCCGACGCCGCTACGCACGGCGGCGGTGAGGTTTGAGAC
>JANLTS010000371.1:0-2824 GCA_031363045.1 Hyphomicrobiales bacterium | reverse complement strand
GGTGATGAACAATGGCTTGATCCGCTTGGGCTATGGCACCGGCACCAACCAGATGGTGCTGGGCTTGATGCTGGCCGCCGCCGTCACCATCGACATCCGCTGGCTCAAGAACCGCCACAAGGTTCTGGATGAAGTTTATGTAACGCCGATCTATCACAAGATGGGCGAGACGCAGTCAGCGCTGCCGGGTTCGGCGTCGCCTTATGCCCTCAACAACCGCATCGCGCAGACGGAATACATCGGGCTCGATGAACTCGAAGGGCCCGAAGACGTCATCCTCGACCGCGACGATCATCTCTATTGCGGCACACGGCATGGCGAAATCGTGCGGTTTTTCGCGCCCGACTACAGGCGCTCGGAAGTCTTCGCGCATATCGGCGGCTTTCCGCTGGGGCTGGCGTTCGATGCGCAGGGAACGCTGCTCACATGTGTCGGTGCCATGGGACTCTACAGCGTATCACCGAAGGGCGAGGTGAAGCAGCTGTCAGCCGAGACCAGCCGCTCCTACACGTCGATTGTCGATGACGCGCGGTTGCGCGATCCCAACGATCTTGATGTCGGGCCGGACGGCAAGATCTATTTCACCGACTCGACGACGCGCTATGACGCCCATGACTGGGCCATCGATTCGATCGAGGGGCGGCCGACCGGACGGCTTCTCGTCTACGATCCGGCGGCGGGAAAAACCAAGACGCTGCTCGACAATTATCGCTATGCCAATGGCGTGTGCATGGCGCATGACGGCAAGTCGCTGTTCTTCGCCGAAAGCTGGGCCTGCCGCGTGCATCGCTATTGGCTGGAAGGCCCGAAAGCCGGAACGGCGGAATGCGTGATCAAGGACATGCCGGGTTACCCTGACAATATCAACCGGGCGTCCGACGGCAATTACTGGATGGCCTGGCTTGGCATGCGCACGCCGAGCTTCGATCTGGCTCTGCGCCACCCGGGATTTCGCAAGCGCATGTCGAGCCGGTTGCCGCAGGACGAGTGGTTGTTTCCCAACATCAACACCGGCGGCGTGGTGAAGTTTTCGGGCGACGGTGCCATCATTGAAACGCTGGGCGACATGACCGGCAAGAGCCATCCGATGGTGACTTCGATGCGCGAGCACAAGGGCTATCTCTATGTCGGTGGCATTCTCAACAATCGCATCGGCAGGCTGAAGCTTGACGGCGCCGACAAGACCTGGACCGGACCCACATCATACTGGGGCAAGCGGTGATGATCTTCGATCGCATCCTCGATTATTTTCGCGGCAAGGCGGTGACCATTCCGCCGATGGATGGCGCGCTGAAGCCCAACATTTTGCTGGAAGAGGCGAAGGTTCTGGCTGTGGTGGAACGGCCTGACAGCCTGATTTTCGATGGCGTATCGGTTGTGTATGCGAGTGGCTCGAAACTGTGGCGGCTGGGTGTTGCGGAACCGGTGAAGGACTATGGCGCTGATATCACGGCGCTGGCGATTTCGCCCGGTGGAAAGCTGGCAGTGGGTCTCAACTCCGGCGTGGTGATGCTGGGTGACGAGGCGGTTTCCGGTTTCAACTGCCCCACGGCGCTGGCTTTCAACGGCGATGATCTGCTGGTCTGCAATGGCGCTGAAAACATCGCGCCCGAAGACTGGGTGAAGGATCTGATGCAGCGCAATGCCACGGGCTCGCTGTGGCGGGTGAACGCGGTAACTGGTGAGCGCCGCTGCCTGGCGCGCGGGCTTGCCTATCCCAATGGCGTCGTTGCCGATGCCACGTCAAAGCGCATCGTGTTCAGCGAGAGCTGGCGGCATCGACTGGCGTCGGTTGATCCAGAGAGTGGCGCGATTGCCGACGTATTGCCGCGCCTGCCGGCCTATCCCTGCCGCATCAGGCCGATCCTGTCCGGATATCTGCTGGCGCTGTTCGCGCCGCTGAATCGGCTGGTGGAATTCGTGTTGCAGGAAGACGATTACCGTTCCGCCATGATGCGCGAGATTGAAAGCCGCTACTGGATTGCACCCACATTGGCCGCCAGCCGCAGCTTTTTAGAGCCGTTGCAAAATGGCGGAGTGAAAAGCATGGGCGTTCACAAGCCATGGTCGCCGTCACGATCTTGCGGCCTACTTGTGCAACTCGATCATGGGTTCCGGCCGGTGGCGAGTTTTCACAGCCGCGCCAATGGCCGCTACCACGGGGTTACGTCGGCCCTCGAAGTGGCGGGGTCTTACATCGTGGCCTCGAAGGGTGGCGATGCCATCCTGTCAATCGATGCGAGCCAAGGAAGCGCATGATGAACACCGTGATCGAGATGCGCGGCATCACCAAATCCTACCGCGGCGTTCCGGCGGTGAAAAATGTCGACTTCTCGCTGGAGAAGGGCGAAATCCACGCGCTGCTGGGCGAGAATGGGGCGGGCAAGTCGACGCTGACCAAGATTATCGCCGGCGTGGTCGAGGCCAGTTCCGGCGAGATGAAGCACCTGGGCGAGACGGTGAGCTATGCGACACCCTTCGAAGCCCTGAGTCACGGAATCGCCATGGTGTTTCAGGAAACGAGCCTGGTACCGTCCATGACGGTGGCGCAGAACATCTATCTCGGCGAGGAAAAATTTCTTAACCGGTTGCGCGGCATCTATATCTCGGCACAGCAATTCCTGCAGTCACTTAATTTCACCGTCGATCCGGCGGCCATCGTCTCGTCGCTCGGTGCCGCCAAGCGCCAGATGGTGGAAATTGCCCGCGCCGTTCATCATAAGGCCGACATCATTATCTTCGACGAGCCGACGGCGACGCTGACACCGGAAGAAAAGCGGCATTTCTTCGCGCTGATGAAACGCCTGCAGGCCTCCGGCGTCTC
>JANLTS010000356.1:0-1819 GCA_031363045.1 Hyphomicrobiales bacterium | reverse complement strand
TGACAGCTTTGACTCGTCCATGTTGACCACCATCCTTGTGATGATCAACCCCCTCGCTCACGACCCCAGATTCGCCGTTCAGGCTCATTCCTCGTTGGACAAGGCTGGCACCTTCATGATGAACTCCCGGTTGGTAGACTTCTACTGATCTTCGATGCATCCTGCATCAGGGTAGGCCCACGAGTCTGTTCGTTGGCACACATTGCCTGGCCCCTTGGCGCGGCGTTGCCCCGCTGCCTAAGCCCGCAAATGCCGCCCTTTGCGACCTTTTCTTTGGACAGTGAGTTGACCGCTGGCGCCTAAGGTGGACACCTGTCAATTTGTCTTCCGCTACGGCATGGGAGGGAGACATCGTTACGCCCGGATTCATGCTGCGCCGATGCAGCGCACCACGGCATAGAGGGTCACAGATGCAGGAGCTTGTGTCGTCGCGAACGCTCGTCGGGCTGGTTGTGTTCTGGCGGTCGGCAGTTTCGTGGGCGCAGCCCATTCCGACCGTGTTGCAGTGGGTTGAGACGTTTCAGGAAGTGCGGCAGCATCCGCTGTTCAAAGGCCTGGACATCCGGTACTCCAAGGCCCCGGCGAAGAACGTCGGCTTCACGCCCGTTGGCGTGGTCCTGAACGAAGGTTCGGGCTGTGCAGTGGTCATCGCTGAGGGAGAGAACCCAAGGATGCGGTCCATCATGCGGTTTGCCTCAACGGCGCAGGACCTGAAAACAATGATGCTGGCCGCCGCTGCACATGAACTTGGACATTGTCTGCGGGTATGGCAGGGTCACATGTCGCCGCAACTGTGGTCGCTCGTGGCGGCAACCGACGAGGGCTCGCCTGAGCGCCATTCCCTCGAGAAGAAGGCATCGTTTGAGGAAGCCTATGCGGACGCCTACGCATTTGCCTACATGCAGGACGCGCATCCGAAACAATTTCCGCGCGCGTTCAGCATGATGCGGGCGCTTCGTCTGGCGGCGGAGTTCGCGACGCAGCTCTATCAAGTCGAGCCGCTCTACAAACTGCTCGGTGCCCGCGGGTTTGATGCGCGCCGGGCGGCACAAGCCCGCGTCGAGGCTGCGATGCGGGATGCGAACTTCTAGGCTCGGTGGGGAGGGGCCTTCGTGTCCACTCTCCGATCGGACCTGGCGATGCCATCGCCTCAACGCAGGCCGAAGAACCCTGCCACGACGAGGACGACAACGACCAGGCCGACGATATAGATGATGTTGTTCATAGACTTTCCTTTGCGCGACGGTGGAGGGGGTTTTGGGAGGGTACGCGGCGCATTGCAGCGCCATTCACCACCCGAAATTCGTTTGTAACGGCGGCTGCTGTGCCAGTCTGTGTCCCAGCGCACACAGACCTTCTCGATTGACGCGTATACCTCGGTACCGCCATGTCATCAGAAATGCCCAAGCCCGGCGCCAAGGCGAGGGGCCACGCCAAATTGCAGGAAACCCTCAGGAAGGCCCGCGGCCGCCTGCTGGACTGGTTCGTCATACAGCCGGCAACCGTCAAGGTGGTGGTCCTGTCCATGGCCTTCCTGATTCTGCCGACTGCACTCTACACGTTCACCTACCTCCAGAAGCAGGCCAATATGGCCGAACAGGTCAGGGCCATGGCTGTTGCGGGCAGGCCTGGCGAGGGGGTCTGGTCGTTCAACGACAAGCTGCCAATCGTGTTTGGCACCGGCTCGGTATTGGCCTTCTTGGAAGCGAATCCGGTCGAGCACATCACCGTGGTCTACGAGCCGCTGATGTGGAACGTCTCGGAGCGCACCATCCTGATCGAATCGCAGGGTCGGCAGCTTGCCTTCTACCCGAGCGAC
>JANLTS010000345.1:0-5687 GCA_031363045.1 Hyphomicrobiales bacterium | reverse complement strand
GAACCCCACCTTGGCCGCCTTGGCCTGGAGCTTCACGGCGCGCGTCAGACCGGGGAGGGCTGCGGGAACTCCCTCCAGTACGCCTTGAATCGGCTTGCCCTGCCGTTCCTTGGCCTTGTTGTCCTCCCAGAAGCCTTTGGCGAGTTTCGCAGAGCGTGCCTGTTCATCACCAAACACATGCGGATGGCGGCGGATCATCTTGGCATTCACCGCCGCAATGACGTCGTCGAATGTGAAGCTGCCTTCTTCTGCCGCCATCTGCGCGTGATAGACCGCCTGCAACAGCAGATCGCCCAGCTCCTCGCAAAGTTCGGTGCGCGAGCCTCGGGCGATGGCGTCGGCCACCTCATAGGCTTCCTCGATCGTGTAGGGAGCAATCGACTCGAAATTCTGCTCGAGGTCCCACGGACACCCCGTAACCGGCGTCCGCAGCGCCTCCATGATGGCGCGCAGTGTTTCAATTTTGCGGGGGTCCATGGTGGCGGGATTTTCGGCAGGATTGTCTGTCATGGGGCAGACGACTAGCCGAATTGGGTCAAACTGGCTACTCATGGCGTCATGCAAGACCCCCTCTACCAGGATCCCGAGCTGGCGCAGTTCTATGACATCGAGAACGGCTGGGGCGATGACACGCGCTATTGCCTGGCGCTGGCTGCGGCTGGACAAAGCGTCCTCGATCTCGGCTGCGGCACCGGGCTGCTGGCGGCGGCATTGTCAGACCGCTGCGAGGTTTTCGGTGTCGATCCGGCCGCCGCCATGCTCGATGTGGCGGAGGCGCGGGACGGGGGCTCGCGCGTGACCTGGATCGAGGCCGATGCAAGGCATGTCAAGTTGCAGCGCCGCTTCGATCTCATCGTCCTCACCGGCCATGCCTTCCAGGTGTTCCTCAGCGACGGCGATCAGCGCGCGGTGTGCGCAACGATTGCCGCGCACCTGAAACCAGACGGCCGGTTCATCTTCGACTCGCGCAATCCTCAATGCCAGGAATGGCTGGAATGGACCCCGGAGCTTTCAAGGCGCGTCATCCATCATCCGCAAATCGGGCAGGTCGCGGCATGGAACGACGTCGCCCATGATCCTGCAACCGGTATCGTCACTTATGGAACCTTCTACCGGGCCAATGACGGCAGGCAATGGCAAGCTACGGCACGGATTCGTTTTGCCTCCCACGAGGCAATCGCGGCACGGATTGCGGAGGCGGGGCTGTCGGCGCACCACTGGCACGGTGACTGGACAGCAAAGCCATTCACACCGGACGCCAAGGAGATCATTGCAGTGGGAGGCCTGGCTTGAACGGCAACATGAAATTGCGCCGGGCACTGCCAGCCGATGCCGCCGCCGTGCGCGATCTGACGCGGGCCGCCTATGCCAAGTGGGTGCCGGTGATCGGCCGCGAGCCGTTGCCGATGCGGGCGGATTATGACCGGGCGGTGCAGGATCACATCGTCGTCCTGTGTGAGGAGGGAAACCAATTGGTCGCGCTGATCGAACTCATCGCCAGCGAGAATCATCTGTTGATCGAAAACCTCGCGGTGCGGCCAGGCGACCAGGGCAAGGGTCTTGGCGCGGCGCTGCTGGCCCATGCCGATGATATTGCGCAGTCACTCGATCTCAAAGAGGTCCGGCTCTTCACCAACGCCGCCTTCGCAACGAACCTCGGATTCTATGCGCGCCGTGGCTACAGCGAATACCGCCGTGGCACGATGGTGCCGGGGAGTGTGACCGTATTCATGCGCAAGCAGCTGGACGTCTAAGGCGCTGCATCACATACAGTCCTTCATTCGCATAATATATATTATGGAATATTTTGAGATACCTATGTTTGCCTATAACCCTATGTCGATCATAGAGTTACATCTCATTTGAGAGATATCACTTCAGAGGCGCCTGCTTCGCCCAGGTCTTCGGCTTGCAGACAGCTACGCGATTGCCGTCCTTGTCCCATTCCTCTCTCTGGCAGCTGAACCAGTACGGCGTGGCGGCAGCCCAGGTCGTCTCCTTGAATTTCGTTCTCAGCAGCATCTGTGCCGGCTTCGAATAGGCCTCGTGGCTGCCGTGCCAGTTGCAGCCATAGCGCGTCGCTTTGACGGCCAGCGCCAAAGCTTCGGGCGCGCCATCATCACCCTTGCTGGCCTTGCCCCAGTTGATGGCGGCGCGCGTCAGTTTGGCTGGCGCTGACGGCATCTGCGCCAGTGCCCGCAGTTCCTTCCAGTTGACCGACCTGACCACCGGATGCTGCTTCAACAGCGTGTCGCGGTTCTTGTCGATGGCTGCAGCAAGGGCCGGATCTAGGACATCTTTGAGCTTCTCTTGTTGGTAGCTGCCGAGCCCGTTGGTGCCCATGGTGCCATCCACCTGGGCGCGCAAGGCACCAAGCTGCCTGTCGGTTTCCAGCGGGCACCACCAGTTCTTGTCATTGTGGTCATAGAGATCGATGTCGCCGAAGCTCTCGGGCTTCAGGCTCGCCGGTCCCCATGTCAACGGAAGCGCCACAAGGACATTGTGCCGCGGGCTGCGCAATATGGTTAACAACCGGCGGCGTTCGGGTCCGGCTGCCGGATAATCAACCGCCACCTTGGCGGCAATCGCCGCCATCTCCGGGTTTAGCGCCGCCAGTTGATCTGTCTGAGCCTGCTTGGGCTTGCGGCCCAGCGCATAGTCGCGAGTCCAGGCGGCACGCGCAAACAGCGCACGGTCAGCGGCGCTGAAGTCGGTTCCAGCGGCATAGGACCAGAGCGATTTCGTCGGCAGGAAGTTCAGCACGATCTGCGAGGCCGGATCAGAATAGCCCAGCAACGCCTGCCGCCATGTTGGCTCGTTTTCGGCAATCAACGTCAGGAGCCCGGAGAAGGCATCCTTGTCCGTAGTGCGCGTCGATTCCGGGAACGATGACAACATGGCGGGCGTGATGAAGCGGTCGCGGAGCTTGCGGGCTTCAACGGCATTGCCCTGCCCCAGCAGATACTGCGCCGTGCGATAGACGGCACCGTCGTAGAAACTGCGCGCCGTCTTGAATGGCACGGCATCGAGTTCCGCATAGGCCTCGTCAAACTTCCCCGCCATCGCCGACAGGCGCACCGCGTGAGCGAGCAGGAATCCAGCAGCGGCCGTTGCCGGATCATCACCGCAACTTGTCTCCGCTGCACGCATCGCCGCCCTGGCTTCGACCCAGGCCGTAGCGCGGGTTGCATCATCCGGCAGCGCCGCAAGGGCCTTCAACATCGACAGCGCCGGGCCTTTGATACCTGAGCCTGAGGGCTGCACGGCAAGCGTCTTGCCAACATAACCAGTCATACGCTCTTGCCACTTGGCGCCAACAAGGCTCCACGGGGCCAGCGTATGATTCTGGTTCGCCGACTGGCCGGCCATCATCCACAGAACCATCGGGTGCTTGCGCGACATGTCGACAAGGGCCTTCGAGATGGTCGGATTTTCCGGCAGCTTGCCATCGAGCCACCAATCATTGTCCTTGGCGCTGACGCCGGCAAAGTCGATATCATAAAGCGCCGCCGAATATTCGCGTTTCAAGGCATCGGATGCCGCGATCCTCTCGATTGGCGTTTCGAGGATGGCAACATTGCGCTCGATGATACCGCTCCAGCCTTCGGCGGTGTCCTGCTGGTTGGCGATATAGCCCAGCAATTCGCGGGTGATCGCATGAACGCTTTGCAGCGATGGGTCAGCCAGAATCGCTTCGGCTTCCTGGCGCGCCTTGTCCGGCTGGCGGGCATTGGCAAGCAGGTTGGAGATATTGTAGCGGGCAGCGGCGCGATGCGGCGACTTCGATTCACCGATGGCCCGGAACAGCGGCAAGGCGCGTTCACGGTTGCGGTAGAAGGCGATCGACGCCTCCTGATATGCGCGGTCCATCTTCTGCAGATTGGCAAAAGCAGGCTCAATGTCGAGCGGCGGTGGCAGCGAAACATTATCGTCGCCTTCGCTCGAGCAAGCATGCATGACCATTTCCTGCGCCAGCAGCCATTGCATAACATAAGCATGGTCGCGGCCAAGCGAGCCCATGCGCTTTTCAAGCACCGACAGCGGATAACCAATGCGGCAATTGTAACCGATGTATTGCAGACCCTCGGCTTTCGACGCCAGTTCGGCCGTCAGCGTCTTCCAGCGTTCCTGTTGCGACCAGACGTCGCCGCCGGTGTTTGAACTTTCCAGCATCGGGTCGCCCAGGCCTTGCAGCACGCGCCAGGTACGAGCGCTGAACGGCTCGGCGGCGTAGCGGTCCACAGCAGCAGCCAGCTTGGCGGGTTCGCAGGTTTGCGCCACCACCGGTCCGCAAAGGTTTGCAACGGCGAGCAGGCCAATGGCCAGGCGTTTCAGCATGGGGAGTTCTCCCAGTTCGTCAGAGTGTAAGCTCAAGCCCATCATAGGCGGGTTCGACGCCAGCCGGAAGCTCGCGCCGCAGCGTGTCAAAATCGAGGTCGATGTGCATGTTGGTGATGACCGCGCGCTTCGGCTTCATCCGTGCAATCCAGTCAAGCGTTTCAGCGAGACTCCAGTGGCTCGGATGCCCGTGACGGCGCAACGCATCGACGATCCACAGATCGAGGTTTGCCAACGCGCCGAGGCTTTCATCCGGCACGCCGTTGAGGTCCGGCGTATAGGCTGTGGCACCGATACGGAATCCCAGCGCATCGATATTGCCATGGTGAACGCGGAACGGCAGGCTCTCGATGTCACCGCCCGCCCCGCTGATGGTGACGGGAGTTCCGGCATTCAGCCGATGCAAGTCGATGATTGGCGGATAATCGCTGCCAGGTGCCGTGTAGAAGCAATAGCTGAAGCGCGTGGTGAGCATGTGCCCGGTCGGCTCATCGGCCCACACTGGAACACGGCGGCGCTGCAACAGGTAGAAGGCGCGCAGATCGTCAATGCCGTGCGTATGGTCGGCATGCTCGTGGGTCATCAGCACGGCGTCGATATCGGCGATGCCGTTGCCCAGCATCTGGTCGCGGAGATCGGGCGATGTGTCGATCAGCACCCGCGTTTGGCCGGCAGGCCCGGTTTTCGTCAGCAACACCGAGCAACGGCGGCGGCGGTTCTTGGGGTTTGCAGGGTCGCACTGGCCCCATTGATTGCCGATGCGCGGCACGCCGCCAGACGAGCCGCAGCCAAGAATGGTCAGCACTGTGCTCATGCCGGGTGGTCGAAGCTTGTGGGGCCGAAGCTCTCAGGACGTGGCGTCTTCGAAAACAGCCGGAAGAAATTGTCGCTGGTGATGGCGGCCATTTCGTCCGGGGTAACGCCCTTGACGCGAGCCAGCGTCTCCAGTGTCTTCACCACAAAGGCCGGCTCGTTGGATTTGCCGCGAAACGGCACCGGCGCCAGATAGGGCGAATCGGTTTCGACCAGCAACCGGTCCATCGGCACAAGCGCTGCCGTAGCACGCAAGTCTTCCGCCGTCTTGTAGGTCAGGATGCCGGAGAACGACACATAGCCCCCCATGGCGACGGCGGCTTCAGCCAGTTCAAGCTTCGAGGTGAAGCAATGGAGCAGCGGCGTGAAGGCGCCCTTGGTCATTTCCTCTTCAAGGATTTTGATCGTGTCGGCTTCCGCCTCGCGGCTGTGGATGACGACCGGCAGCCCAGAAATGCGAGCCGCCGCGATGTGGGTGCGGAAGCCCTGCTCCTGCGCCTCGCGCGGACTGAAATCATAGTGGTAATCCAGCCCCG
>JANLTS010000323.1:0-9371 GCA_031363045.1 Hyphomicrobiales bacterium | reverse complement strand
GCTGAACTTCGTGATCCTGGACGCCTGCCGCAACAATCCATTTGTTCACATTCGGGAATTGCGTGACAATGGTCTGGCCGAAATGAAGGCACCTACCGGCACCTTCTTGTCCTATTCCACATCTCCTGGTGCCGTTGCTCTCGACGGGAAGGCAGGCAACAGCCCCTTCACCTCGGCTCTGGCCGGCCTGATATCCAAACCCGGAATGCCGATCGAACAGTTGTTCCGGGAAGTGCGAGTGGATGTCCTGGCCAAGACCGGTGGGAAGCAGACGCCGTGGGATACATCTTCACTTACTTCCGAGTTCTTTTTCAGGCCCGCCAACAAATTGTCACCAGAAGCATTGACCGAGCAGCAACTTTGGGAGTCGATCAGAATAACGCGTGATCCTGTCCAGATTGTGCTGTTTATCCGCGGCTACAAGGACAGTCTCCATGCCGCCGAAGCGCGCGCCTTGTTGATCGAGGTATTGAAGGCTGGCACTGTCAACCCGGCAGATACCGCGTCAGAAGCAAATGCCGTCGCTTTTGAGCCTGTGAAGGCAGAGAGCTCCGAGGCCCGGTTGGCGCGCGAACAAGATGCACTCTCGGCAGCACAAGAGTCAGGCCGGGTCGAGGATTATCAGGCCTTCTTGAGAGACTTCCCTGAAGGCGTCTATGCCGATGCCGCAAAAAAAGAGATGGCGGAGATTATGGCAAGCACACCTCCGGATACTCAGGTTGCTCTCTCAGCAAAATCAGAGCCGCGCGGCACCGAGGTTGTTGCAGGTGAATCCGCGGCATCACCCGCACCTGAAGGCACCCAGGCCTCTAAGATCATCTCGTTCACAACACCACTGTTCACTAACGATCTGGAACTGCAAGGTAAAAGCATTGCACAATTGATCGCCGGGTCTCCAAAATTTCCACCCATTGCCGATATGCCCGTCGAAGCTTGGCAAAGTGCCAAATGTTCGACCTGTCATGAGTGGACGAAGCAAGCGCTGTGCACGCAGGCAAGCACCTATTTGGCAAACCCCGCGAGCCTATCGCGTATCGCCCATCCCTACGGCACGACATTCAAGAAAACCTTGAGTCAATGGTCAGCGCAAGGTTGTCGGTGAAGTTCGAAGCTCTATGCCGTAGTTCAATCAATGGTTTGCATCAACGCGCGATGGCTCGAAAGTCGGGACCTTAGCCGACCACCGCGAACGCCGCCACGGCGCGGGTTCGGCGGCCATTGACGTCCAGCACGGTCAGTTGGACCCGATGCTTGCCCTTAGGCAGCTTGGCGCCTTTTGCCTTCAGCCGCGTTCCAACCACCGATCCATGACCTGCCAACCGACTCGTAATGTCGGTCCAGAATGGACCAAGCTTGTATTCAACCTTGAGACTGGACATCGCCACCGGCACTCCATTCTTTGGTTTTATTCTTACGTCAAAGTTGACCGGAGACTTCAACGTCGAACCGGTTGGCGAGGACACCTGGATGATAGGCCCTGCATTTTCTGCAAAGGAAAGCGCTCGGGTTTCCGCGCCATCGTCCGCTATTGGATTTTGTTCGAATACGCCCAGCTCTTCGTCAGTCAAAAGCAGGAACGTCTCTTCCGCAGCCGCTGACTCCCCACGCTGGGTCCAAGCAAAGGCAAATGCTGCACCACACCATGCAATCCAGGAACGTCTACTCAGTGAGATTGTCATGACCGCCACCTGTCAAGTGCAATGGCCAAACGATAGTCTCACCTGTTGATGCAGTCAACAATTCCAACAAGCATTGAGACTTTGATTCCTCTCCAGCCTGTTGAGTTATCCCTCGCGGCCACATCACCAGTCAAGACTAGTCCACTGCCGATCGAAATTCGGCTTTCGGTAGACAATTCTCATCAGGAGTGATCCAGTGAAGTTCGACTTCCGGATGAGATCACAAATCCGGCATGGGGGCACGGCAATGTTACTTCAACCTGGCATTCTTCGATTATTCACCTGGCCATCAAGAATTGCGGCATACTCGGTCGTTGTCTGGATTGTGTTCAATCAGCTGACCACGGCAGCATCAGCGCACGGTCACATGATCTATCCGCCGTCTCGTGCCACCGAACACATCAAGAGTGACGTCAAGAACTGGCCTGTGGCCGGCATTCCAGTAAGACTTCGGCGAGAGCCGTGCGTAGGTTTGAAGCCCAATGCAACGTTCACAAAGATTGAACCCGGCCCGCTGACTATCAAGTTACTATTTCCGGATGGCGCCAATCACAAGGGCTACTGCAACGCCTTTCTGTATGATCCGGTGAAGCCGCACGGCAAACTGAAGATTGGTGAAACAACGAATTGCGGGCGCTCACTCAAGGCCGAGGGAGGAGTGAAAGGCCAAGACATTCCGGGCATTATGCCTGTCACGATCCCCGAAGTTGTTCCATGCGATCCAGCCCATTGCGTCTTGCTTTGGGAATGGACCGCGACGCACATGAGTGAAACCAACATTGAGAGCTTCGAGAACTATGATGATTGCGCCGACATCAGTATTGCTGGAGCCAGGGAAGGCGAGACATTCAACCTGACTGTGCCACCCGGAACCTCCGCCAATGATGCAACCCACGCATTGGACTCAAAGCAGTTCTTTGCACAGGACTGGCGCCTCAATCTCGACCGGTCGTTTCTTTATCTGCAATCGGTTAAGAACACGTCGGTGTTTGAAACCCACGGTTTCAAACATATGGAAGGCACGATCAGCCCGGAAGGCGATGCCAGAGTAACACTTGACCTTGCATCATTTGACACCGGAATCGATCTGCGGAATGTGCGTATGCGCTTCCTGTTCTTCAAGACGTTCCAGTTCCCGGAGGCGGTCATCACAGCTCGTCTGGACAAGTCCAGGCTTGAGGAACTTCAGACCAAAACCAGCCTGACTTACCCGTTGGACTTCACCATTGAGCTTCATGGCATAACAAAACAGATGACGCGCGAAGTTATCGTGACACGTGTCGCGGACTCCGCGGTCTCGGTCGCCGTCATTAAGCCAATCATCATCCCCGCCAAGGATTTTGGCTTTGAGGAAGGTATTGGTAAGTTAGAGGAAGCAGCTGGTGTTGTGATTTCGCCAGCCGCTTCGATCACCTTTGACCTGGTCTTCGAAGGCTTGAAGATCAACCCCAAGGTCGAACAAACCTTCGCGGTGAATGAGAGCAACCGGATCAAAGAGCAGTCCGAAGAAATAGACGCAACGAAATGCGAAACCCGGCTAAACGTCTTGTCGGAGTCGCGTTCGGTTTACTTCAAGCTGGGAAGTGCCGACCTCGATGAAGAAAGTCATTTCGCGCTAGACCAGATCGCGGAGTTTGCCTTCAAGTGCCCCGATGTAAAAATCAAGGTAAGTGGCCACACCGACAACCTTGGCAATTCTGCGGGGAATGTCACGCTTTCGAAGGAACGCGCGCAACGCGTCGTCGATTACTTGGTCAACGAAGGTGTTCCAGCGGCCAAACTCATCGGCGTCGGCTATGGCGACAAGTTCCCTGAGGTGCCGAACAACTCACTCGCAAATCGTGCAAAGAACCGCAGGATCGTCTTCAGCATCATGGATGACATATGAACCGGCACTCCATTAGACCAAACTTGGGGGCTATCGGCTGATTGATTGTGTTTCCAGTTCAGTGAAGGCGGTGACCAGTGTCGTCGAGGAGCTGGCTATCTGATTACTCTGTAATCCAAGGCTCACCCTAATGCTCTGCGGGGTGCTGGCTCGAAGCAGCTGATTGCGAAACTGCGCTTGGTACCACCATGGTACCGTCCTGAAATGATCGCGGGAAACTCTTCAGGTTGTTACGGGAAACAAAAATCACGATCATTCAATAGCTTGGGATGATTTGGGATATCAGAGGTATTCCAAGGCCGCCTAATACCTAGAATTGAAAATCCGCGTGTCACTGGTTCGATTCCGGTCCCGGGCACCATCGTTTACTACACAAAATCAAATACATAGCGTGAGTTTGCGCCTGCACCACGATTTGCGATTTTGGCTCTGGGTTTCGCGAGCTGCCGAAGGTGAGCTGGCGCTTAGTCGATCGACGGCTGTGCACCACCCGTGACATCAACAAGCTGGCACTTCCGACGCCAGATATTTCCGTAGTGTCGGCTGATGTAGTGCGGAGCACCATTCCATGACACACGGCATTGAACCCAGAGTAAGACTTGAGGCGGCACTCTTCCAGTATTCCACCAACTAAACTCGAAGATGTGTTTCTCGCCTCGGAGTCTGAAAATCCACTTGTCGGTGGTTACTCCACCCCTAGACAGCATTTTTCATAATTTAAATCAATTCGTTAAGACTGGCCAACGAATGATCCGCGTTCCGGGAACGGCCGCAAGCCATTGAGCTTGAGCAAGCAGTGGCGCTTCGACGGCATAGCCTAGACGGACGACGTTTTTGCTATGCTCCTGAAACAATCCCGGATTTCGAAAGTCAACATTGTTATAGGCAGGCTGTCGTCAATTCCGGCGCGCGCGATCAATCATTCCCGCCATTACGCAAAGCAGCTCAAACATGATGGTCGCCCCAACCAGCGCTGTCATGCCGCCGATATCGAAAGGCGGAGCAACTTCCACAACATCGGCCCCTACGATCTTGACGCCGTCCAGCAGGCGGACCATTTCCTGTGCTTCGCGCGTGGTAAAGCCGCCAATTTCCGGCGTTCCGGTGCCGGGCGCCATCGAAGGATCGATACTGTCGACGTCGAAAGTCACATAGGTGTCGGCCTTGCCGACAATGGAACGGGCTTCCTCCATGACGCCCGCTGCACCACGTGTGACAAACTCTTCCATGTAGATCATGCGAATGCCCTGAGCCTTCGCCCAGTCATGCTCGCCCGGATCGTAAACAGATCCGCGAATGCCGATTTGCACAATGCGCATCGGGTCCAGAAGTTTTTCCTCGATGGCGCGGCGGAAGGGCGTGCCATGGGTATAGGGATTATTGCCAAAATAGGTGTCGTTGGTATCGGAATGAGCGTCGAAGTGGATCATGCCCACCGGACCCTTTTGAGCCACGGCCCGCAATACGGGCAGCGTCGTCAGATGGTCGCCGCCAACTGACAATGGCAGCGCGCCAGCCGCAACAATCGCCTTCATGCCAGACTCGATGAGGCCAAGACCTTCCATCAGATTGATAGGGTTGACGGCCAGGTCACCGACATCGGCAACGTTCGTTATGCTGAACGGAGAAATGCCCGACACATGGTGGGCGCGGCGCATCAGGCTTGAGAGATTGCGGACTTCACGCGGGCCATGGCGTGCACCCGCACGATTTGTGGTGCCACCGTCCCATGGAATGCCGACCAGGGCGATGTCCAGACCGTCCGCCGTGGCCACGGCCGGGAGCCGCATGAAAGTTGAATGTCCGGCAAAGCGTGGAACCTTGGCGGCGTCCACGGGTTGGTGAAAATTGCTGGTCATGGAATATCCTCAAGCAAATTCGCGTTCGACAATCTCGACAATGCCGTTCTCACAGTCGGCCAACAGCCACTCGCCCTTCTCCGCCGATGAACCTTCTGTAAGAGATAGCACTCCCGACGGTGGCACCTCGTCAGGCTGCCTTGGGTAGCGGTCATAGGGCAAGAAGGATGCTGGCCCGTCGTTGAGCGCCCTTGTCAGATCGACGAGTTCAGGCCGCAGCGCCATCATCATCGAGGTTTCGATGACCGATGCATGCTCCAGTTCAATGCCGGGATAGCCATCGGGAAATATACGCGCGAGCGTTTCTTTCCGTATCATGTCCCAGTGGTCGATGCGGAGAATGGTCAGATCCCGGGCGCGTTCCCGGCCGATGGCATCAAGCGCCAGTTCAATTCCCTCGATACTGGGCCACAGGTTTTCGTAGTAGCCATTCACAGTCACAATGTGCCGCACGTTCTGGCGAAAGAGATCGCAGATCAGGTCTCTGACGATCAACGAAAACGTTTGGGCGGTGAGATTGAGCGTTCCTGGGAATGCCCGTCCTCCCCCGGTCCTTGGTTGTGACCGGTTGCCATAGGCAATGGCAGGCAAGACGAGTCCACCCACACGCGCTGCTGCACGCGCTGCAATTGCTGTTGGCAGCACCACATCGACATTCAAGGCCATGTGGCGGCCATGTTGCTCGGTCGCACCAAGCGGCAGAAACACCGGCACCCCCTTGGCGATCCGTGCCTCAACCTCTGGCCACGGCAACTCCGCATAAAAAACTGTATCTTTCACGTGCCGCTCTTTCATGCCCGCATGTTCAAGTCATGGCCGCGCCACCATTGGCGCCAAGGCATTGCCCTGTGAAGAATGTTGCGGTCGGGCCGGCCAGAAACACGACAGCGGCGGCGACTTCTTCAGGCCGTCCGATGCGCCCCATGGGATTTGCGGTCTCGAGCGCCTTCTGCGCATCGGTGAGGTCGTCGAAAGCAAGGAGTGGCGTATCAGTCGGTCCTGGCGCCACGGCATTGACCAAAATCCGGGGCGACAGTTCCCTTGCCCAAGACCGGGTGAGCCCCAGGATGGCAGCCTTGGTCGCGCAGTAGACCGATGCATTCGCGCGGCCGAGATACGCGAGTTCCGAGGCGATGTTGATAATGCGTCCACCCTCTGGCAAGTGCGGCAGCACTTCGCGTGCGACCAGTATGGCGCCACGCACGTTGACGGCAAACATCTGGTCAATGTGGGCTGCCGGAATCTTCCCAAGGCCAAATTCCTGCAAGATGCCGGCATTGTTGATGAGAATGTCATACCCACCCAGCATCTTGGCACCTTGAGCTACGGAGCGGACAATATCGCTCTCTGACCTGAGGTCGCATTCAAGGATCGGAAATTCCCGCCCTGATGCTGCCAGATCAAGTCCAATAACTCTGGCTCCGGCTTCCAACAATGCCAATGCTGAAGCGCGGCCAATGCCGCTCGCTGCACCTGTTACCAGCGCGCGTTTGTCTGAGAGTGATTTCACCACGGAACTTCTCCTCGATCGACACCGAGCGACTGGCCAGTCACATTGACGGCCATGTCGGAGGCAAGAAACAGATAGGTCGCAGCCATGTCGGCGGGCTCCATGAGACCGGGGAGCGCTTGCCCGCCGACGATTTTCTCCAACAGCACCGCTTCGTCCTGTTTCTCTTCTACCGCCATGCGGCCCAGAGATCGCATCGAGGCCTCTGTCCGGACCCAGCCTGGGCAGACGGCGTTGACACGGATGCCGCGCGGCCCAAGTTCCTTTGCCCAGGTTTTGGTCAAGCCGATGATGGCGTGTTTGGACGCAACATAGGCCCCGAAGCGGGCCTCCGCCACGCGCCCCCAGATTGAGGCTGTATTGATGATCGACCCACCGGACGTCATCGCGGATAGAACCCGTGACGTCATCAATGCGGTACCGATGACGTTGATTTCAATGATGCGGCGAAAACTGTCTGACGTTTCATCGCTGTCGTCGGTGACCGGTGTCATCAGTTCAAGCCCTGCATTGTTGATCAGCACATCGATGTGCGGGATATTGGCCAACGCGTCCGCCACTTGGGACTTGCTGACAATGTCCGCCACTGCGGAGGTGGCAGAGAGTTCCTTCGCCCGCTCGTGAACAGCCTCATCATTGGCAATCAGATGTAGCAATGCACCGGCCTTGGCGAAGCCCCGCGCAATACCGAGCCCGATGCCGCGGCTCGATCCGGTGATGACGACGGTCTTTCCCCTGATTGAACTGATCATAGCGCGGCGCCTGTCTCATTCCGGATCATATGCAGAACCTCATTGCGCAAGTTGAAAAATGCCTGCGTTTCTCTGCATTCCAGATCGCGGTTCGGCCCCAGTGTCTTAGCAACATCAATATCCCTCAATATTCTTGCGGGCCGGGTCGAGAAGAGGATGATCCGGTCTGCCAGAAACACCGCCTCTTCCACATCGTGGGTTACAAAGATGATGGTTTTTCCTTCTTCGGTCTGGATTTGCCGAAGTTCAACCTGCAACCGCTCCCGCGTGAGAGCGTCGAGCGCGCCGAAGGGTTCGTCCATCAACAAAACCTCTGATCCGGCAGCGAGGCTACGGGCAATGGCCACCCGCTGCCGCATGCCGCCGGAAATGCGATTTGGAAAGGCCCCACCAAAATCTTCGAGCCGCATAAGATGCAGATAGTGCCGCACACGCTCTGCCTTCTGCACAGCAGTCAGATCATCGCGATAACGCATGCCGAAGGCGATGTTGCCTTTAACCGTCAGCCATGGAAACGACGAATAGGATTGAAAGACCATGCCGCGTCTGCGGTCTGGGCCCATGATGGGCTTTCCATTCAGGCGGATCGAACCCGTTGTCGGCAAGTCCAGTCCGCCAGCCATGCGCATCAATGTTGTCTTGCCGCAGCCGGAGGGTCCCAGGAAGACCGTCAAGGAACCGCGGGAAATAGCCAATGTTGTATTCGCAACAACCGGCACCGCGCCAAAGGCCTTGGTTACGTTTTCAAATAGGAGATAATCGTCCATCATGAGCGACCGTCACACATATGTGAACATGCGGCGATGCAGCATGCGCAGGAGCTGGTCAGTCAAAAGGCCAATCAACCCAATGACGACGACACCCGCCATCACCTCCGGCGTCTTCACATAGCGGCGCGCCGACCAGATGACGAAGCCGAGACCGGAATCAGCGGCAACGATCTCCGCCAAGACCAGGTAGGTCCAGCACCAACCCAGCGTGATGCGTAAGTTGTCGACAAGTGTCGGGGCCATCGCGCGGAAGGCAACATCCGTCAGAACATTTCGTGGCTTGGCCCCAAGTGTGAAGGCCACTTCGACGTATTCATGAGGCACACGGCGCATGTCGTCGGCGACCAGCAGGACGAGTTGAAAAAACGTGCCAAGCCAGAGCAGGAATATTTTTGTGTTTTCCCCGACACCGAACCAGATAATCGAAAGCGGCACCAACGCAGGCACGGGCAGATAACGGATGAAGTCAATCGTCGGTTCTAGTGAAGCTCCGACAATGCGATAACTGCTCATCAGCATGCCAATGGGAATTGCCATGGCTGCCGCAATGACGAAGGCCAGCAGAACGCGCCCGGTTGAAACCAGCGCATGCCAGAGCAAGTTCTGGGTAGTTGCCATGGTCCACAGGGCAACCATGACGCTGCTTGGAGCTGGAAGAAATTGTGGTGCGACAGCGCCTGATCGCGCCACAACTTCCCACATTGCCAGCAAGCCGAGAGCAGTCGCTCCGCCGAGGAGCACGTCAGCTCTTGCCGAACTACGCCCTCGAAACGTCAGCAGATTGCCGAGCTTGCCCCAATCCATTCGGCAAAGTCCTCAAGGCGTGACACTGTTGATCACCGCGTTGTCGATTTGTTGATTGGAATCGAGTTTTGTCTCGGCCGCACCGTTGTCCAGGTTGAGCTGCATCACC
>JANLTS010000295.1:0-2135 GCA_031363045.1 Hyphomicrobiales bacterium | reverse complement strand
AAGCCGCCCGCATGGACAATGCCAAGGGATGGTCGATGTTGTGGAACATCATCATTCCGCAACTGCGGCCCGCGACGTTCATCGCCGTCGTCGTCACTGTCATTGGAGCTCTGCGATCCTTCGACTTGATCTCGATTATGACGGTCGGCGGACCTTACGGTTCGACACGGGTTCTATCCTATTTCATGTATGAGCAGGCGCTCTCGGAGTATGGCGTGGCCATGGGCTATGGCGCGGCTATTGCGGTTGTGCTGTTCGCCATCATGCTGGTGTTCATCACGCTGTTCGTGGTGCGCATGCTGCAGCAAGAAAGGAACTCCTGATGTTCCCAACCCCAATTGCGCGAACCAGCCCCTGGGTACAGCGGAGCTACAAGGTCCTGCTGCCCATTGCACTGGTCGTGTGGCTGCTTCCGCTTATCGGCATCGCCGTCACGTCGATCCGGCCTTCCGCGGATCTGGCGGCGGGCAACTACTTCGGCATACCCTCGGGTTTCGCCGGCATCGAAAATTACACGTCGGTCTTCCAGAACAGCAACATCGGCTACTATATTCTCAATTCCTTCAAAGTCACCATTCCAACAGTGATCGGCGCAGTGGGGTTGTCGTGCCTCACCGGCTATGCACTTGCGGTTTACAAATTCAAGGGCAACTTGGTCGTCTTCTTCATGTTCATTGCCGGAAATTTCGTGCCGTTTCAGATTCTCGCCATCCCGGTGCGCAATCTGACGCTGGACATGGGCCTGTACAATACGACCATGGGCCTCGTGCTTTTCCATGTCGCCTTCCAGACCGGCTTCTGCACGCTCTTCATGCGTAACTTCATCAAGGGGCTGCCTTTCGCGCTGATTGAATCTGCCCGGGTCGAAGGCGTCAACGAATGGCGGATCTTCTGGCACATCGTGATACCTCTGATGCGGCCCGCTATTGCCGCGCTCTCGGTGCTGATTTTTACTTTCATCTGGAATGATTATTTCTGGGCGACGGTGATGGCGCAATCGGCCGATGTCAGGCCGGTAACGGCCGGCATGAACGAACTCAAGGGCCAATGGAAGGTCGCCTGGGAACTGATTGCTGCCGCATCAATCGTCGCAGCACTGCCGCCGGTCGCTATGTTCTTCCTGATGCAGAAACATTTCATCGCCGGCCTTACGCTCGGTGCGACCAAGGGATGAAAAAGCTCGTCACAATCTCCGGCAGCCACCTGTCGCTGGCACTCCTCCTGCCTGTACGCGGCATGCCGGAGATTGTGGCGTTCGGTCCGTTCGCCGAATTGGCCGAAGCCCTGGCGTGCCGCGCGCCGCGCATCAACGGCATGGACATTTCGGTGCCATCAGCGGTTCTCCTTCCAACAGGAGGGATGGGCTTCTTCGGTTGGCCAACGATAGCCGGCCATCGCAACGGACGCGACTTCATCCAGCAGTTTCACGATTGGACAGCCGACGAGACGGGCCGGAGCCTGACACTTGAAGCTCGCGACGATGTGGCAAAGTTGCAGATTCGGATCGAAATAGCGCTGCCGGATTCCGATGTGTTGTCGATGCGCACGATCCTGAAAAATGCGGGAGATGACACCTTCCACCTTGATCGCTGCATGGCCGGTTCGATGCTCGTCGACAATCCGCAAGCTGAGGTCATCACCTTTGGTGGTTCGTGGGGCCGTGAGTTCCGCATGCTGCACGAGAAACCGGGCAGCGGCCTGTGGATGAAAGAAAGCCGCCGGGGGCGTACGTCGCATGACCGTTTTCCCGGATTGGTGTTTGGTCAACCCTTGATGGGTACGGCGGGAGTCGCTGATCTGAACGACGTCTATGCCATGCATCTCGGCTGGAGCGGCAATCATACGATGGCCATTGATCGCCTCGACGACGGACGCCTGTTGGTGCATGCGGGCGAATTGTTCGAGCCTGGCGAAATCATACTGACACCAGGCGAGAGCTATCGGAGTCCTTCGGCATATTTGGCACGCGAATGGAACATGGGGCGCTTGACTGATGCATTCCATCTTCACGTGCCGACCCACCTCATCACCTATCCGGCAAGCCATCTGCGCCCGGTAACCCTCAACACATGGGAGGGCATCTATTTCGATCATCGCATGGACCAGTTGAAAGCCCAGGCCGATGCCGCTGCCGA
>JANLTS010000231.1:0-20041 GCA_031363045.1 Hyphomicrobiales bacterium | reverse complement strand
AGAGCAGGCCGACGAAGCAGACGAGGAGGAGGACTAGGATTATGACCATGACCGCCACGCCGAAACAGTTCACCGGCAAGCACATGCTGGCTTCGATCATCGGCTTCTTCGCCGTCATCTTCGGGGTCAACTTCACCATGGCTTATCTGGCGAATGCGACATGGTCTGGCCTCGTCGTCGCCAATGGCTATATCGCCAGCCAGAGCTTCGACAAGGATTTGGCCCGACAACGGCAGCAGGATGCACTCGGCTGGAGCGTCGCCCTCTCGCACATCGATGGCCGCATCCGCATCACCTTCATGGATGCCGGCAAGTCCAAGATCGAAGGACTTGCCATCACCGGCAAGCTCGAACGCACGGTGACCGACCGCCAGGACCAGGTGCTGACTTTCTCCAGCATGGGCTCCGGCGTCTACACCGCTCCCGCCACGCTCAGCCCCGGCGTTTGGGAAATTGAAATCGAAGCCAAAGGCGACGCCGCTCCCGCCTATCGCAAGATCTTCCGCTTCATCGCCAAGGGCTGAAGACATGACCCTTGCGTGCTGCACCATCGATGGCGAGATTTTCCAGCCCTACAAGCTCGAAGGCGAGGACGCCGAGCGCTGGACGTCAACCGCCGGTCCCGGCCTCAAGCGCATCGAATTCCTTTGTCCCCAGGCCAGCCAGCCGCAAGCGATGGCGCGGATTGAAAGCCAGTTGCCAAAGCTTGACGGCGTGAAATCGGCACGCGTCAATCTGACTGGCCGCCGCGTGGTGGTGGTCTACGCTTTGGCCGAAATTGAACCGCAAGCGCTGATCGACCGGCTGGGTGAGCTAGGTTACATGGCGAGGCCCTTCGACCCGCGCGAGACTGGCCTCGTCAAGGATGACCGTGAAGGAGCCAAGCTGCTGAAGGCGCTGGCGGTCGCGGGCTTTGCGGCCGGCAATGTCATGCTGCTCTCGGTCTCGGTGTGGTCGGGCGCTGAAGATGCGACACGCGATTTCTTCCATTGGCTGTCGGCGATGATCGCCCTTCCAGCGGTCGCCTATGCCGGGCGTCCGTTCTTCTATTCCGCCGTCAACGCCCTGCGTCTTGGCCGCGTCAACATGGACGTGCCGATTTCACTGGGTGTGCTGCTCGCGAGCCTCATGAGCCTGTTCGAGACCATCAACGGCGCCGAGCATGCCTATTTCGATGCCTCCGTCACGCTGCTCTTCTTCCTGCTGGCCGGGCGCTATCTCGACCATCTGATGCGGGCTCGCGCCCGCTCGGCCATCTCGCAGCTGGTATCACTGTCCGCCGATGGCGCCATCGTCATCGCCAACGACGGCTGCCGCAGCTATCTTGCCGCCCGCGATCTGAAACCCGGCATGTTGATCGCCATTGCCGCCGGTGACCGGCTGCCCGCCGATGGCCGCATCATCGAAGGCGCCAGCGACATGGACCGCTCGTTGCTGACGGGCGAGTCGAGCCCTGAATCCATCGAGCCTGGAAGTCTTGTTCATGCCGGCGAAATCAACCTCACTGGCCCGGTAACCGTCGAGATCACCGCGGCCGGCAACGATACTTTCCTCTCCGAACTGGTGCGGCTGATGGCGGCGGCCGAACAGGGCCAGTCACGCTACATCCGCATCGCCGATCGCCTGGCGCGCTTCTATTCGCCAGCCGTCCACACGCTTGCCGCCACCACGCTGGTCAGTTGGCTGGTCCTCGGCCACGGCTGGCATGACGCGCTGATGGCGGCGGTGGCTGTCCTCATCATCACCTGCCCCTGCGCGCTCGGCCTCGCCGTTCCCGCCGTTCAGGTGGTGGCCAGCGGACGGCTGTTCCGCTCCGGCGTCATGATCAAGGATGGCGCGGCGCTCGAAAAACTAGGGAACGTCGATACCGTGATCTTCGACAAGACCGGAACCCTGACGCGCGGCGAACCTGCATTGGTGTCGCAATCGCTGGCGTCGACGGAAACACTGGCGCTGGCGGCGGGTCTCGCCCAGGCCAGCAAGCATCCGCTGTCGCGCGCCCTGCTCCGCGAAGTGGCACGGCGTGGCCTGACGCCGATCGAAGTGCAGGATGTGACCGAACATCCGGGCCAGGGCCTTGCTGGTGTTTATTCAGGTGAACAGCTGCGTCTCGGCAACCGCGCCTGGTGCGGAGCCGACGAGGCGGGCGAGGACGTGGGCCTTCTGGAGTTCGCTTTCCGCCGGGGGGCAAAGCCGCCCGTGCTGTTTCAATTCGAAGACCAGATCAGGAGCGATGCGGCCACAACCATTGCCGGTCTGAAGCAGATGGGCCTCGCCGTGCATCTGCTCTCGGGCGACCGCGAGGCGGCTGTGAACCGTGTTGCCGGCTTGGTGGGAATCGACAACCCGGTGTCACGTGCCTCGCCGCAGGCTAAGCTTGGCTTCGTCGATGCGCTGTCGCGGGCCGGAAAGAAAGTGCTGATGGTCGGCGATGGCATCAATGACGCCCCGGCACTCGCCGCCGGTTATACGTCCATGGCGCCATCGTCAGCGTCCGACATTGGCCGCACTGCGGCACAAACCGTGTTCATGGGCGAATCGATTTCGGCCGTAGCTGAAGCCGTCGCCGTGAGCCGCCGCACGCAAGCCATTGCCACGCAGAATTTCGTGCTGGCCGTTGGCTACAACGTGCTGGCGGTGCCGTTGGCCATGGCCGGTCTCGTCTCGCCATTGGTGGCGGCGGTCGCCATGTCCACCTCCTCGATTATCGTCATCGCCAATGCGCTCCGTGTCGGGCTTGGCAAAACCGGCGGCAACCGCAACACTCGCCGGTCAACGAACACCGATGCTGCCGCTGACGAAATACGGAGAGCCGCATGAGCGTTTTACTTTACCTCATTCCCGTCGCCCTGTTTCTGGGCGGGTTGGGGTTGGCGGCTTTCATCTGGTCGCTGCGCTCGGGCCAATATGACGACCTCGAAGGCGCGTCGTGGCGTATCCTCCAGGATGATGACACACCGAAACCTTGAGTTTCAGCACAAACTCCTTTGAACCTTCACCAAATTGCCGCAAACCTTGCCGAACTTTAAGGTGCCCGTTGACAGATGGGCAGCGGCGGTCGGAAGCTCCGCCGCATCATAATAATTCCCGGCGGAGGATTCCCGATGATGGCGCATCGCAACACAGTTCATGCCTTTTCGTGGATTGAACTGAGGCCCCTGTGGCTGACGCTCCTCAGCCTCATGGCGCTGCTGCTCCCCGCCGGCATGGTGCAAGCCGCCAAGCCCTTCCCGGTCGATCAATTCAGCTATTATCTCAGCGATTACGACTATGAACTGGCCAAGCTCGCCAAGGACCTGAAGAAGACGGAAGCCGAGCTGCTGACCGATATTCAGGCTGCTGAAACGGCTGGCAACGCCCGCTTGACTGCGGCCTCGATCGAACAGCTCCTGACCAAGCGGCCAAGCGACGGCGCCCTGTGGCTGAAGCTCGCCCAGCAACTCGCCATCTCGACACCCATCAATGATTCGGATGGCTACCAGATTCCATCCAAGATGATCGGCGCTGGACTTCGCGCCTATGGTTTCGCCAGGGCTGCACCGGACGAAGCCGCCGCACTCCTCATTGCAGGCCAGGGCTTCGCCAAGCGCGAAAACTGGCGCCCGGCACTGCTTGCCTACAAGGAAAGCCTGAAACTCGTCGAGACGCCTGAAGTGCGCACAACTTATGAGACCATGCGCATCGACCACGGGTTCCGCGTCGCCGACTACAAGGTCGAGAACGACGCCAATCCACCGCGTGCGTGCTTTGAAATGTCGGAACCGATCTCGCGCACGGTGACCGATTTCACGTCGTATTTCACGCAAGAGCCAGGCCCCGTCGCCGCCGTGACCGCAGACGGCATGCGGCTCTGCGTCGAAGGCCTGAAGCACGGCGAGCGCTACACGATCACCGCCCGCCAAGGCCTGCCCGCCGCTGTTGACGATACCATGGCCAAGGACTTCAGCTTTGAGTTCTACGTCAAGGACCGCAATCCGTCGGTGCGCTTTGCCTCCAAGAGCTATGTGCTGCCGCGCACTGGCCAGAACGGCATTCCGGTCATTTCCGTCAACAGCAAGGAAGCCAAGCTGGCGCTCTACCGCATCGGTGACCGTAACCTCATCGACAGCGTCATGGGATCGGACTTCCGCGCCCAGATCAGCGGCTATACCGCCACCGACATCGCCAACCAGAAGGGCAGCCTCGTCTGGGAAGGCACGATGGAGACAGCCTCACCGGTGAACGAGGACATCACCACCGCATTTCCGGTTGATGAGGCGCTGGGTCAGCTCGCTCCCGGCCTCTATGTGATGACCGCCAGCCCGGCAGCGATTGCATCCGACGACTACGACAACGTCGCCACGCAGTGGTTCGTTGTCTCCGATCTCGGCCTCTCCACAATGAGCGGCAAGGATGGCCTGCATGTGAGCCTGCGTTCGATCGAGACGGCACTGCCGCTCGCCAATGTCGAAGTGCGCCTCATCGCCCGCAACAATGATGTGCTGGCCACCGCCACCTCCGATGCGGCGGGAACCGTGGTCTTCGCAGCGGGCCTGCAGAAGGGCGAAGGCGGACAAAGCCCCGCCCTCGTCGTGGCCCAGAGCCCGGCCAGCGACTACAGCTTCATCGACCTGACGCAACCGGCCTTCGATCTCACCGACCGTGGCGTCGATGGCCGCTCGCCATCGGGCGCCGTTGATGCCTTTGTCTATTCCGAGCGCGGCGTCTACCGCCGTGGCGAAACCGTGCATGCAACCGTGCTGCTGCGCGATGACGCCGCCAATGCCATGAGTGGTACGCCGGTGACGCTGGTCGTCGAACGTCCCGATGGTGTTGAATACCTCGCAGTGACCCTCGATGATCTGGGTGCCGGTGGCCACTCACACGACTTCGCCATCAACGCCGCGGCGCAGGGCGGAACCTGGCGCATCAAGGCGCTGACCGATCCCAATGGCGACACCATCGGTGAAACCTCGTTCCTCGTTGAAGACTATATTCCGGACCGCATCGAGTTCGACCTGACGTCGAAGTCCGCCGCGGCGACAGTTGGCGACGGCGCTGCCTTCACCATCGATGGCCGCTATCTCTTCGGCGCACCGGCAGCGGGCCTCGATCTCGAGGCGACCTTGTCCATCACCACCAACAGCCGCCCCTTCGCCGATTGGAAAGACTACCAGTTCGGCCTGATGGACGAGCGTGTCGATACGATCCAGACATCACCGACTGACTTGCCGCAGACCGATATCAACGGCCATGCCGATCTCGTCATGCGCCTGCCCGATCTGCCGGTGACGACGCAACAGCTGCGCGCCGATATTTCCGTCCGCATGCGCGAACCCGGTGGCCGCGCCGTAGAGCAGACAGCGAGCCTGCCGATCACCGCCACGCAACCGATGTTCGGCATCAAGGCCGAGTTCGACTATGGCGCGGCACCTGAAGGCCAACCCGCCGCCTTCAAGTTGATCGCTGTCGATGCGACCGGCAAACTCATTGCCGCCAAGGGCGCGGCCTGGACACTGAAGCGCCTGTCGCGCGACTGGCAATGGTTCAAGACCGATGGCGAATGGCGCTGGGAGGGCATCACCCGCACCTCGAAGATCGCCAGTGGCGTGGTCGATCTGGCGGCTGACAAGCCAACCGATTTCACCCGCACGCTGTCATGGGGCGAGTACCGCCTTGAGATCGCCGCTGCCGGCATGACGCCGTCCAGCATGGATTTCTCCGCTGGTTATTATTACGGCGACACCTCGAAAGCCGATACGCCCGACACCCTGAAAGTGGCGCTCGACACCACCGACACGACAACAGGCGGCACGGTCAACGTCAAGATCGAAGCCCGCTATGCCGGCAAGGCGACAGTGCAGATCGTCGGCGACCGGCTGTTGGCAACTCAGACAGTTGATATCCCCGCTGGTGGCACCACGCTACCCTTCACAATTGGCGAAAACTGGGGCACCGGCGCTTACGTGCTGGCCAGCCTCTACAAGCCGATGGATGTCAAAGCCAAGCGCATGCCGTCACGCGCCATGGGCCTTGCCTGGTTCGGCATCGACCGCGCCGCACGCACGCTGGATGTCAAGTTGACACCGGCTGCCACCATGAAGCCGCGCCAGAAACTCACCATTCCGGTTCAGGTGGCCAATCTCACACCGGGCGAAGAAGCCTTCATCACGGTGGCCGCCGTCGATGTAGGCATCCTCAACCTGACGCGCTACGACCCACCCGCCCCAGAGCATTACTACTTCGACCAGAAGCGCCTCACCGCCGAACTCCGCGACATCTACGGCGTGCTGATCGACGGCATGCAGGGCGAGCGTGGCAAGCTGCGTTCGGGCGGCGATGGTGGTGCGGCCTTCACGGCACCTGCACCTGCGCAAAAGCCGCTCAGTCACTATTCCGGCATCGTCAAGGTGAAGGAAGACGGCACCACGTCGATTGATTTCGATATCCCGGCCTTCAACGGCACCGTGCGCGTCATGGCTGTCGCCTGGAGCAAGACCAAGGTTGGTCACGCCTCAGCTGACGTCATCGTCCGCGATCCGATTGTTGTTTCGGGCACCCTGCCGCGCTTCATGGCGGTGGGCGATAGCTCACGGCTGCGCTTCGACATCGTCAATGCCGAGGCACCTGCCGGCGACTACACGCTTGGCGTTTCGATCGATGGCCCGGTGACGGCTGACGCCACGCTGAAAATCCAGAAGGTGACGATTGCCGCAGCAGGCGGCCGTTCGAGCATCATCGTGCCGATCACCGCGACAGGCCCCGGCACAGCGACCGTCATTGCCACGCTCAAGGGCCCAGGAGATATCATTCTCGACCAGGAGTTTGCGCTGACGGCCGTGCCATCGAACCCCTTGGTGACGCGCCGGACCACCATGCCGCTGGCCGCCAAGGGTGGTTCGTTGACTCTCAGCAAGGACCTCGTGGCCGACATGCTGCCGGGCACCACCTCGGTGGCGCTCTCGGTGAGCCCCTTGCCGGAACTCGATGTCGCAGGCCTCGTCCGCGATCTCGACCGCTACCCCTATGGCTGCTCCGAGCAAACGGTGAGCCGCGCGCTGCCGCTGCTGTACCTGAGCGACTTAGGCGTTAGCCCGAAGGACATCGATGGCGAATTGAAGGAGCGCATGCAGCAAGCGGTCGCCCGCCTCGTCAACCGCCAGTCGGGCTCCGGTTCCTTCGGCCTGTGGTCGGCCTATGGCGATGACTCGAGCCTGTGGCTGTCGTCATTTGTCACCGACTTCCTGCTCCGCGCCCGCGAGAAGGGCTACGAGGTTCCGGAAGACGTGCTGGTGAACGGCATCGACTATATCCGCAACATGGTGGGCAACGCGCCTGATATCGAGGAAGGCGGCGGCCAGGACATGGCCTACGCGCTCTATGTTCTGGCACGTGCCGGCCGTGCTCCGGTTGGCGATCTGAAATATCTTGCTGATACCAAGCTCGATGATTTCGGCTCGCCCTTGGCGCGTGCGCAAATGGCAGCCGCTCTCTCGATGCTCGGCGACCGTGACCGCGCCGATACGGCCTTTGCTTCGGCCATCGAAAGGCTTGGCGAGGATGTCGAGGATTCCAACCGCGGTGCATGGCGTGCCGATTATGGCAGCGTGCTGCGCGATGCGTCTGCCATCCTCGCACTCGCCACCGATGCCAAGGCCAAGCCCGAGGTCATCCGCACGGCGATGAACGCCATCGAAGTGGAACGCGCCCGCACGCGCTATACCTCGACGCAGGAAATGTCGTGGATGGTGCTGGCCGCCCGCGCCGTCATCGAACAGGCGAAGACCATCGCACTCGATGTTGGCGGCAAGGTTCATTCGGGCAGTCTCAACCGTGTGTTCCGTGATGGTGCTCTTGATACCGAGTTCCGAGTCACCAACAAGGGCGACCAGCCCTTGCGCGCCATCGTTGCAGTATCGGGTTCGCCGCTGGTGGCCGAACCCGCCAGCAGCAATGGCCTGACGGTGGAACGCAAATACTTCACCACGGCGGGCGAAGCTGTCGACATCGCCAGTGTCAAGCAGAACACCCGGCTGGTTGCGGTCCTAAGCGTGATGAAGTCCTCAGGCCTCGCTGAAACCGGCACCTTCCTGCTGGTCGATGCGCTGCCCGCCGGCTTCGAGATCGAGAACCCGACGCTCGTCGCCTCGGGCGGCACGGGCAACCTTGCCTGGCTGACCGACACGACCTGGGCCAGCTACACCGAGTTCCGCGATGACCGTTTCGTCGCGAGCTTCACCAACTCAACAGCCAAGCTCGCCTACATGATCCGCGCCGTGGCACCGGGCACCTATGCCCACCCCGGCGCCTTCGTCGAAGACATGTACCGGCCCGAGCTGAACGCGCGTGGGACCACCGGCACCGTGGTCGTGACGGCGCCGTAGATGACTATGACGCCCCGCAGCAGATGGCCCTTGCGCCTCTATGCGGGGCTGCTGTCGCTTGGCCTCGCCATCAACGCCATCGGTTTCGTCACCGCCGAGACCTTGGCCCGTCTCGGCCCGTTGCCGACTGGCGAGGCCATCACCTTTTCAACCCTGGTGACGGACCGAGACGGCAAGCTGCTGCGGCCTTTCATCACCAAGGACGGCTACTGGCGGCTCCCCGTCACCGCCGAAGACGTCGATCCACGCTTCCTCGCCATGTTGATCGCCTATGAGGACAAGCGCTTCTACGCCCACGGCGGCATCGATCCGCAAGCCCTGCTGCGGGCTGGCTGGCAGGCCTTGAGCAATGGCCATGTCGTCTCCGGCGGCTCGACACTGACGATGCAAGTGGCCCGCCTGCTGGAGCCACGCCCGCAGCGCCGCGTCCGTGACAAGCTGGCCGAAATGATCCGCGCCGTGCAACTAGAAAGCAAATTTTCGAAGCGCCAGATTCTTGATCTCTATCTGAAGCTGGCACCCTATGGCGGCAATATCGAGGGCACCAGGGCCGCCGCGCTCGCCTATTTCGGCAAGGAACCGAAACGCTTGTCGACGGCGGAAGCAGCCTTGCTCGTGGCGCTTCCGCAAGCCCCCGAGACGCGGCGGCCCGACCGCAAGCCGAAAGCCGCCGAAGCCGCCCGCAACCGGGTGATCCGGCGCTTGGCGAATGATGGCATCATCAATGCGGATCAGGCCGAAGCCGCATCAATCGAGGAAGCACCCAAGGGCCGTCTCGCCTTCCCGATGCTCGCCGCCCATGTTGCCGAACGTCTGGCGAAAGCAGCACCCGATGGCACGGTCGAAACCACCACGATCTCGCGCGAACTTCAGGCCTCGCTCGAAACCCTGGCGCGTGAGCGTGCTCTGTCAATCGGCTCAGGCGTCGCCGCCGCCATTCTGGTCATCGACAACGTAACAGGCGAAGTCCGCGCCCATGTCGGCGGCACCGGCTACTTCGACACAATCCGTGCCGGCCAGATGGATCTGACGCAAGCCTTGCGTTCGCCGGGCTCGACGTTGAAGCCCCTGATCTATGGCCTCGCCTTCGAGGATGGCGTCGTCCACCCCGAGACCCTGATCGATGATCGCGCCATCCGCTATGGCGCCTATGCGCCCGAAAATTTCGACGACACGTTCCACGGCACGGTCACGGTGCGCACCGCCCTGCAGCAATCGCTCAACGTGCCCGCTTTGCAAATCCTCAATGCCGTCGGTGCTGGACGGTTGATGGCCCGCATCGGCAATGCCGGTGTGAAGCTGGTGCTTCCGAAAGATGCGGCGGGCCCCGGTCTCGCCGTGGGCTTGGGAGGTGCCGGTGTGAGGTTGACCGAATTGGCCACGCTTTATCTCTCACTGGCGCGCGGCGGTGACAGCCTGGCTCTGGTCTGGCGGGTGGAAGACCACAAGACGGCACCCAGGCTCCGCCGCCTGCTCGAACCCAATGCCGCCTGGATGGTGAGCGACGTGCTGACCGGTGCGCCCGCGCCTGACAACGCGCTGGGCGGCCAGATCGCCTTCAAGACTGGAACCTCCTACGGTTATCGCGACGCCTGGTCAGTGGGCTATGACGGCGCCACCACCATTGCCGTCTGGGTCGGCAGGCCCGATGGCGCGGCGGTGTCGGGCATCACCGGGAGAACGGCGGCAGCACCCATCTTGTTCGAAGCCTTCCAGCGCTTGGGGCATACCCGCAAAGCCTTGCCGACGGCACCGCCCGGAACCGTCATCGCCCGCACCAATGAATTGCCCGCCGCCCTGCAGCGTTTCCGCCCCGATGCGCTGCCACAGATTGCCAGCGTCACCAGCAGCGAAGGCCCACTATCGATTGCCTTCCCGCCCGATGGCGCACGGATCGATGTCGGCGGCGCCGAAGTAACCTCCGTCAGCCTCAAGGCCTATGGCGGCACGCCACCCTTCACGTGGCTGGTCGATGGCGTTCCAGTGGCCGCCCATGAATTCCGCCGTGACACGTTCTGGGAAGAGCCCGCCCGCGGCTTTGCCCGCCTTTCCGTCATTGACGCCAAGGGCCAGACGGCGACCGCCCGCATCCGATTGGATTGAGGCGTTTGACCGGGCATTCCCGCCGCGTATAAACCTGCACTCCGACTACTCACGCAGGATGCGCCATGACCGCCGATACGCCCTGGACCACCCGCCCCTATCACCGCCAATGGCTGATGCAGCAGGCCGATCGCCTGTTCGATCTCTTCCAGTTCAATGCGGTCAACCCCAAGGGCGGCTTCTTCGATCTTGATGCGGCGGGAAAGCCCTTCGGCAATGTACGCCAGATCCATAACACCGGCCGCATGGTGCATTGCTTCGCCATTGGCCACAAGCTTGGCCGCCCCGGTGCCGAGGCGATTGTCGATCACGGCATGCAGTTCCTGTGGAATGGCCACCGCGATCAGAAACTCGGCGGCTATTGCTGGTCGCTCGATGACAATGGCTTCAAGGACGATTCAAAGCAGGCCTATGGCCATGCCTTCGTATTGCTTGCCGCCGCCGATGCCAAGATGCTGGGTCATCCTTTGGCCGACCAGTTGCTGGCCGACATCACGGAGGTGATCGAACAGCGGTTCTGGGACGACACGCACGGCGCTGTGTCAGAGGAATATGCCCGCGACTGGTCACCGATCACCACCTATCGCGGCCAGAACTCCAACATGCACACAACCGAAGCCCTGATGGCGGCCTTTGAGGCAACCGGTGACGCCAAATATCTCACAATGGCCGAGCGCATCGCCAGCCTGATCATCGGCCACCATGCGGCCGCTCTCGATTATGTCGTGGCCGAGCACTTCGATGCGCAGTGGAACATCGACAAGACCTACAAGGGCTCCGACATGTTCCGCCCGGCCGGCACGACCCCCGGCCATTGGCTCGAGTGGTCAAGGCTTCTGGTGCAGCTCTGGGTGCTGGGAGACAAGAAACTCGGCTGGCTGCCTGACGCCGCGGCGAGGCTCTTCCACTCTTCAGTGACGCGCGGCTGGGATCATCACAAGGGCGGCTTCTACTACACGCTCGGCTTCGATCACCAACCGTCGATCGCCCACAAGATCTGGTGGCCCGCCACCGAAGCCATCGGTGCTGCCGCCTTCATCAACGCTCACCGGCCCGATCCGATCTATGAGGAATGGTACCGCAAGGTCTGGGGCTTCTCCGTCAACCACTTCATCGACCCCGCCAACGGCGGCTGGTTCGGTGAATTGGGTGACGATCTGAAACCGGCGGATTTCTATTTCACCGGCAAGCCCGACCTCTACCACGCACTGCAAGCCTGCCTCATCCCGCTGTTCCCGGCGACAGGTAGCCTGATGCGGGCGATAGGGCAATAAACCCGTCCCCCACTTCGTTCGTCATCCCGGCGAAAGCCGGGCCCCCCTGTGTCATTGCGGTGGGCACGATGCCCCACAGAAAAACTCAAATGGGTCCCGGCTTTCGCCGGGATGACGGCGCACCTATTGGCTGAGCGCCTCGCCCAGCAACCTCGCGAGCCTCGGGTCCATCGCCACCTTGGCCGCCGCCTCCAGCCCCCTCGCCGACATCTTCTTGGCCGTCTTCGCCAGAATGTCCCTCACCTTGTCGTCGTCATGCTTGGCAATGAACGGCGGCGCCTCGAATTCGAGAAAAACGAGGCAGATAATATCTTCCAGCGTCTGGGCATCGGCATCCTGCTTCAGCCGTTCCTTCTTCAGCAGCGATCCCGTGCGCGCGATGACATCTTGCCCGTAGCCGCATGCAGCCATGATCTCGCCAGCTCGCAGCGCGTGCAGCTTCTGCAACTCCTTGCGCCAGGTGAGATAGGCAATGCGGCCTTCCGGGTAGTCGCCACGCGGGATCATCCAGCGCTCGATGTGCTGGGCGCGCGCCGCAATCCTCAGCGCTTCCGGTGCATCGGGTGCAAACCGTTCAAGAACCGCGCTCATGCGCTGTCCATAGAGTTCCGCCTGTCCCGCCGGATCGGCTGAATTGGCGGCATCGATCAGAGCAAGAACCCGTTGCAGCCTGTCGGTCATGGTCTCCGGATTTAGCTTTCGGCTACGGGTGAGCTTTCAGATAGGCGATGAGGTCAGCCACCTGTTCTGGCTTCTTGACACCAGCAAATGCCATTTTGGTTTTCGGCACAAAGGCCTTGGGATTGGGCAGATAGGCGGCGAGATTCTCTTCCGTCCAGATCAGGCCCTCGGCACCCTTGGCAATCATCGCCTCGGAATACTTGTAATCGGCAATCGAAGACGCGGCACGGCCGACGATGCCCTTCAGTGTCGGGCCAACCTTGTTCACACCCTTGTCAATGTCGTGGCAGGCCTTGCAGGTGTTGAAAACCTTCTCGCCCTTGGCGGCATCACCCTCGGCCAGTGCCGGGCTGACGAAAAGGAAAACGCCCGTGAGCGCCGCTGGAATTACGTGTCTGATCATCTTCGATCCTTTGTGGTTACGGCCAGGTCCTGGCCGATTGAGAATTAGGCCGATGACGGGGCATTTCGAATGCGGCAAAGGGCCATCCCTGTTGCGACATTGAAACCCATTTCCCGGACCAGCAAGTACCATGGTATACGCAGCGGCAGGGATGCCGGACTTGAGCCAGATCAATGAGCCCGCAGCCGATTGCGGGTCTCTATGCATGGCGCAAACACGAGAGGACAGGATGGATTACGAGAACTTCTTCAGCCAGGAACTCGATGTTCTTCGCAATGAAGGCCGCTATCGCGTTTTCGCCGATCTCGAACGCCGCAACGGCGCTTTCCCGCGCGCCCGGCACCACGGAAATCCGTCTGGGAACGACATCACCGTCTGGTGTTCCAACGACTACCTCGGCATGGGCCAGAACCCTTCCGTGCTGGCAGCGATGCATGCGGCACTGGACGCCTGCGGTGCCGGTGCGGGTGGCACCCGCAACATTTCCGGCACCAATCACTATCATGTCGAACTCGAACACGAACTGGCCGACTTGCACGGCAAGCCAAGCGCCCTGCTCTTCACGTCCGGTTATGTCTCGAACTGGGCGGCTCTTGGCACGCTGGCCAGCGGCATTCCCGATTGCCTGGTGTTCTCGGATGCCGGCAATCATGCCTCGATGATCGAGGGCATCCGCCACTCACGCGCCGAGCGCTTGATCTTCAAGCACAATGACGTCGCCGATCTCGAACGCCTGCTGAAACAGGCTGACCCGTCGCGCCCCAAGCTCATTGCGTTCGAATCGGTGTACTCGATGGATGGTGACATCGGCCCGATCCGCGACATCTGCGATCTCGCCGACAAATATGGCGCCATGACCTACCTCGAGGAAGTCCACGCAGTTGGCATGTATGGCCAGCGTGGTGGCGGCATTGCCGAGCGCGAAGGCCTGATGGACCGCATTACCGTCATCGAAGGCACGCTTGGCAAGGCCTTTGGCGTGGTCGGCGGCTATATCGCGGGCTCCGCCGCACTGTGCGATTTTGTCCGCAGCTTTGCTTCCGGATTCATTTTCACCACCGCCCTTCCGCCAGCCGTTGCCGCCGGGGCCGCTGCCTCGATCCGCCATCTCAAGGCAAGCGATATGGAGCGCCTGCGCCATCGCGACCGCGTCGCCAGGCTTCGCCGCAAGCTTGATGCCGCTGGTGTACCGCACGTGAAGAATGCCAGTCACATTGTACCGGTGATCGTAGGTGACGCCAAGAAATGCAAGTGGATCAGCGATATCCTGCTCGAGTCCTATGGCATCTACATTCAGCCGATCAATTATCCCACCGTGCCGCGCGGAACCGAGCGCCTGCGCATCACGCCGACCCCACATCATTCCGATGCCGATCTTGACCACCTGGTATCAGCCCTCTCGGAACTCTGGTCGCAATGCGCCCTGAGCCGCGCCGTGGCGTGATTGCCATCAAGTAAATGTGATCCGCCGCCGCGCCGCCCCGTAGGACAATGGGCATCACGGGGAAGGCGCCAAATGACACATTGGATACTGCTCTGGATCGCTGCCGCGGTTCTGTTTCTTGCCATCGACATGGTATGGCTCTTGTGGCTCGGCCGCAGCTTCTACGTGAGCGAAATCGGCGACCTGTTGCGCCAGCCGCCAAGCTTCGGCGCCGCCGGAGCATTCTACATACTTTATGTGACAGGGCTGATGCTCATGGTGATCTGGCCCGCCGTGCAGGCTCAGTCCGTGCAACAAGCGCTCTTGCAGGGCGCCCTCCTCGGGCTCATCGCCTATGGCACCTATGATCTCACCAACCTCGCGGTGATGAAGGGTTTCACTACCAAGATCGCCATGATCGACATGATATGGGGCACGGTGCTGACCGCCACGGTCGCCACCCTCACCACCTGGATCGGCACGTTGAAAACGCTCTGATTGGATCAGGGCCTGCCGTGGATGTGGCACTTGCGCCTGTTCATATAGTCCTTGAGGGCCTCATCGATGGCCTGGTCGATCGGCGGCTTTTCATACTCCACGAGCATCTTCTTCCAGATAGTATTGGCTCGGTCGATGGCAGTGATCTTGCCGCGCTCCACCCAGGTATCATGGTTGTCCCAGTTCGAAAGCAGCGGTGAATAGAAGGCATGCTCATAGCGGGAGATCGTGTGGGGCGTGCCGAAGAAATGCCCGGCCGGCCCCACATCGCGAATCGTATCAAGGGCAAGCGTCGCGTCCGACACTTCGAAGGGTTCGAAGTAAGCCGCCATCATCTGCAGCATCTCGGCATCGACGATCAGTTTCTCGAACGAGGCGGTCAAGCCACCGCCCAGCCAGCCCGCCGCATGCTCAACCAGGTTGGCACCCCCCATCAGGCAGCCCCACAACGACATGGCACTCTCATAGGCCGCCTGCGCATCGACATCATTGGCCGCCGTCACATTGCTCGAACGGAACGGAACGCCGATCAGCCGCGCCAGTTGGCCCGAAGCCTGGGCGGCCTGCGTATATTCGGGCGTGCCGAAAGCCGGTGCGCCGGACTTCATGTCGACATTCGAGGTGAAGCCGCCATACATCACCGGAACGCCAGGCCGCACGATCTGGCACAAGATGATGCCAGCCATCGCCTCGGCATGCTGCTGCACCAAAGCGCCAGCAATTGTGACCGGTGACATCGCCCCCGCCAGCGTGAACGGCGTGATGACGTTGCACTGGCCATTCTCGGCGAAGGCCATGAGTCCCTCAGCCATCGGAATGTCGAGCTGCAAGGGTGAATTGGTGTTGATCACCGAGGTGAACACCGGTGTGTCGACCAACTGCTCACTTGTAACCCCAAGCGAGATCGCCGCCATTTCCAGCGCGTCAACTGCACGCTCGGTGCCAAGCCCTTGTGGTTGCCAGTTCTTGTCGAGCAAGGTAATCTCGGCATGATAGAGATCGAGATGGCGGGACTCGGCTGGCAGGTCCAGCGCTTCGAATGGTCCTCCGCCTTCCTGATGAATGACATTGAGCGATTGGATGAGTTTCAAGTAGTCGCACATTTCGGCATAAGTACCAGCCCGGCGCCCTCGGTCCTTGTCCATCACATAGGCAGGCCCGCCGACCGAGGAGAAGATGCAATGCCGCCCGCCAACTTTCAGGTTGCGCTCTGGATTGCGCGCGGTCAGAGAAAATTCACCGGGCACCGTCTTCAACAAGGCCATGACCATGGCACCGTCAAACCGCACCCGCATGTCGGACTCGTCGATCACTGCGCCGGCACGCCGATAGTATTCCCGCGCCCGGGATTCGAGCACGCGAATGCCGATCTCTTCCAGAACCGTCAGCGCGGCTTGATGAATGGCCATCACCTGGTCCGCACTCAGGATTTCGATTGGCGCATAGGGCCGTGACAAGAGTTTCCACGGCCTCTGGACAATCGCACCGGGCGTGCGCGTTGGCCGCCGCTGCCTGCGGCTTTCCTGGCGTTCACTCATGGTCTCGCCCCTGACAATTGTGGCCGCTCGCGCCGCAATGGCGTTTGCGTAAGCGGTTGGCCGAACGCCCTTGCACAGCGATGGCCAGCATACACCGCATCGGCAATGAGGCCGGGCGCTAGGCAATCGCCAATCCGCGCCAGCGTCTCAAGCCCTAGGTCATCGTGGTTGGAAAGCTCTTGATAAAGCCCATCATCGGGAACGCGGCCCGTGGCCATGATCCACGTCTCACAGGAAATCGTCGAACTCTTGCCAGTATAGGCGCAGGTGAAACTGACAGTGTCTCGCGCACGTCCGGAAATGACATGCGACAGCGTGAGCTCGACACCCAGTTCCATCAGCCGCTTCTGCACGAAATACTGCTCGTCGGTATAAGTGGTCCACGACGACGCCACCGGCATCGTCGTCACCAGCCGCACGTCATGGCCAGCGAGTTTCAGTTTTTCCGCCAGAGCACCGCCCATGAAGTAATGCTCGTCATCATAGATCACCACCGGTCCCGAAATCGCCGCACCGGCGAACACATCGTCGGGCGTCAGTGCGTTGGCAATCTCGACAGCATCCTGGTTGACGGCACCAAGACCATCGCGCCGCCAGCGGCTGCCGGTCGCCAGCACCACGTGTTTCACGTCAAGCCCGGCGATATCCTCCACTGTCAACCTGCTGCCGCGATAGACCTCGGCATTGGGCAGTTTGGAAATCATGTGCTGGCGATGGTCGCGCACCCTGATCCACGTCCCAAGCCCCGGCAGGCTTGACTCGCGCAGCAGCCTGCCACCGAGTTCGTTTTTGCCTTCGGCCAACATCACATCATAACCGCGCCGCGCCAGTGCCAATGTGGCTTCAAGTCCGGCGGGCCCTGCCCCAACCACCAGAATTTTTTCAGGCGCATGCCGCCTAGGTATGATTTCAGGATGCCAGCCCTGGCGCCACTCCTCGCCCATCGTCGGGTTCTGGGTACATCGCAAGTGCACCGCCTCGTTGTTCGCCGATCGGCAGATGTTGCAGCCGATACACTCGCGGATTTCGTCTTCGCGTCCCTCGGAAATCTTCTGCGGCAGGAACGGATCGGCAATCGACGGCCGCGCCGCACCGATGAAATCCTGAATGCCGCGCTTGATCTGGCTCACCATCGTATCGGGCGAGGTGAAACGCCCAACGCTCACCACCGGCTTCGATGTAAGACCCTTGACGAAGGCGACATGGGATTCCTGAAAGCCTTCCGCGCTGAACCGCGCGCTCTTGGAATCATTACCGAGGCTGCCCGCGACATTGACGTCCCAAAGATCGGGAAGTTCCGCCAGCATCGCCACCACGTCACGCCCCTCGCCGCTGGACGTGATGCCGCGAGACCCATGCAACTCATCGACCGCCAGCCGGATCGCCACCGCGCAGGTATCGCCGACCGCCTCCTTGGTATCCTCCAGCATCTCACGGATGAGGCGCACACGGTTGGTGAGGCTGCCGCCATATTCATCGCCACGCGTGTTGCTGCGCGCCGACAGGAATTGAAACGGCAGATAGTCATGCCCGGCATAGACATAGACAATGTCGAATCCCGCGCGCTTCGCTCGCAATGCCGCATCGCGCTGCCACGAGCGGAATTCACGGATATCGGCCTTGTCCATGGCCCGCGATGGCGCCGGAGGATTATACTGGCCTGTGCCCGCCGATGGTGCCAGCAGGGCCTCGCGCGTCATGCGGTTGCCACTGTGCGAACCACCATGCCACAACTCTATACCGGCGAGTCTGCCATGCGCATGAATGGCATCGGCAATCATCGCCACGCCGCGCACATCGTCCTCGTCCCACAGGGTGAGGAAACCAAAGGGTGAATCATCCGAGCTCGGATGGATCGAACAATATTCCGTGCACACCACGCCCCAGCCGCCTTCGGCCTTGATGCCGCGCAATGCCGCCGAGCTTTCAGGTTTGAGATAACCCATGCCGGTGGCATGCGGCGTTTGATAGAAACGGTTCGGCGCCGTCACCGGACCGATCTTCACAGGCTCGAACAAGATATCGTAGCGCGGGTTTCTTTGCATCTTGCCATCACCCTAGCGCTTGTTATACAATCGTTCAACAAGAAGATGATGGCAACACCAAAGACAAAACCGCGCTTCCGCCGCGTTGCGCCAGACCAGCGCCGCGAACTTTTGATCGCCGCCGGCATGGCCTGCCTGGCGAAAGGCGGCATCCTCGACTTCACCATCGATCGCATATGTGCGGAGGCACAAGTCTCGCGCGGCCTCATCACCCATCATTTCGGCGCCAAGGACAATCTCCTCGCTGCCATTTACGAAACCATGATCGGTCAGCTGATATCCTCGGTCGAAGGCAATGTCAGCGGCATCGGCGGCATTATCGACGGCATGTTTCCGGATGGCCCGGAGCAGCGGGAAACATTGCGCATCTGGTTGGCCCTCTGGGGCGAGATCGCCAACACCCCGGCCCTGCTGAAGGCCCACCGCAAGCAATATGCGCGCTATCGCGCAGCCGTGGAAAATGCCCTCGGCGAACTGGCAAGGCAACGCAAACGCCAACCTGATATCAACCAGGCGGCCATCATGTTCATTTCATTGGTTGACGGGCTATGGCTGGAACGCAGCATCGATCCCCGCCAGATTTCCGCCGAAGACGCCCGCGCCGCCTGCTGGCGCCTGCTCGATCTACTGTTCGGCCCGCCACTCAGCTGAGTGTCTGCAACGCATCCTTCAACCGCCTGGCCCATTCTTGCGCACCGCTGTCATCGGCAATCAGATCCTGGCGAATTTCGACCAGCGCCGCATCTAGTCCCCGGCCTTCACCATGCACCGGCACCGTGTAGTCGCCATCATCATCAATCGTGTAAGGTTCGTTCGCCACAACATTAAGCCCCGGTGATTGCAGGGCCTCGACTAGTGAATGTCCAAATCTTCCGGACTTCCGAAATAGTATTCCCGCATGCCACGGCCTGACGAAGCCCTTGAACACCGGCGTAAAGCTGTGGATGCCGAGCACGATTGTTCTGCGCCCCACCGCCTTGCGCTGGTCGAGATGCGCGCTGACGGCGTTCTGGAACGGCCAGTAGTAGTGACTGGCCCGCGTCTCGGCTTCTTGCTTGGTGATCCCGATGTTACCCGGAATACTGGTGGACTCGCTCACCACCGGAATCGAAGTGGCCGATCCAATCGGCCGGTTACAGTCGATGAGAAGTCGCGAGTATCCAGCCAGAAACAGCGGTGCGTCGATCATCGCGGCAAGCTTGCGTGCTACCACGCCAGCGCCAATGTCCCAGGCGATATGCCGCGTCAACTCAACATCAGGTAACCCAAGGCGATCATAAGCTGCCGGAATAAAGTTGGACGCGTGCTCGCAGGTGAGGACAAACCGCGAAGCGCCAGCCGCATTCACCATCTCAACGGCGGCGGGAAGACGCTCCATTAATAGATCCCGGCATAGCGCTGGCACAGCGCATCGCCTTCAAGGCCGGCACACAGTTGCAACTCCATCCGTTTCATGCCGACATAGGTCTCGAGTGCCTCGGATGCGAACCAGCCGCAAACCGTCTTGTCCGCCACGAGGCAATTGAGCGCGCCAACCAACGTATCCGGTAAGCGATGAAGGCCAAGGCCCTCGCGTTCGGTACTCGACAGCGCATCGGGATCGCCACTGAAGATCGGCGGACTACCAAGTTTGCCACAGATGCCCTCGAGTCCAGCGCGGATGATGGCGCCCAGCACCAGATGCGGCGAGGCGGTGGCATCGGCCGCGCGGAA
>JANLTS010000029.1:0-10100 GCA_031363045.1 Hyphomicrobiales bacterium | reverse complement strand
CTGCACTCTAAACAATCCAATGTCCGAGCTGGGGAACATTGGAAAGGAGTTGCCTATTGCTTATGTCGAGACACAGATACAATCACTCAGGATTAAGGGTAGATTCACAACAGCCAGTTCAGGTACAGTTAAAGCAACTGCACTATCTAAACTGAATGATATTGATGTAAGCGAATTAATTCTACAGTCGTTCCGCAATGGAGAAATTAATGTTCCCAGTGTGAGTTGTAGAATCACATGGGAACCAAAGTCAGTACCTCGTCCGTTGTTCCTCCGAGACTTGGCAGGAGGAGTTCATGAAATAAATGATTATGTCGCAGACATAGAAATGCTGGTTGGAACTTATTTCGGATATAGTTCTGCTGTTACAGCAGATTTACTAGAGAACAAATCTGATGATAACTGTCATGTATTCATTACTGCAAATGAACTTGAAGTTATCCGGGACAGACTTGCACAATACGATTCAATTGAATCAATTCCAAAAGTCCCATTCATGCTGATTATAAATAAAATGCTACACCCGACGATTGACATATCAAAATCGAACTTCAAAGTAAATAAACTCGACAACAGTGAGATGTGGAGCTTCGGAAACACAAGCAGTTGACTATCGCAGGGCTCATCAAAACGCGCCGATAAACTTGCTCATTACGTCGCATCCATCAGGTACGCCTGCTTTTAAAGTGTTTACGTGGCACGATAGGCACGCTGAATGTGCATTTGATTCCCTAATACAGAATTATGGGATTCTGTAGCGATCCCACTCCAGACTATCACTTGGTTTCCAGAGCCAAGCTGGGTCCCGGCTTTCGCCGGGATGACGGTAGTGGGGGAATGGGGATGATGGATGTGCTGTTGTGGGATGACGGTTGTAGGGGAGCTGGATGACGGCTGTGGGTGTAATAGATTCACGCCGACGCCCGACCCCGCAGTCCCCTCATCCTCCCATCGCATGCGATGGGCTCCTCCTTCTCCCGCAGGCGGGAGAAGGGGAGTTGGCATTTGATCGCGGTCCTTATAGCGCGCCCTCATCCGTGAGCGACATCACTTCGGCCACCTTGCCGTCCTTGACCAGGCATTTCCACGGCGCGCGGTCGGGGCCGACGCCGATGGTGACATCGGTGTTGGCCTCGGAGATCTCGCTGCCAAGCGTCACCACGTCGCCATTGCCGGTTTCTTTCGACACTGCCTGAAGGCAGGCCTGTTCGTCGATGGAGGGCGTGGCCGTGGCGCTGTCCGCGCCATTGGCCACTGTGCAGATGCCGTTGGCGCCGCCCTTGGCGGTGTAGCTGACCTGCGGGCCCGATGGATCGGCGGCCACGCTGATGGTGATGCCCTGACGCTTGGCCTCGTAATAATTGTCATTCGAGACGGTGACCTTGGCCTTCTTGCCATTGATGCGCACCACACCATTCTTCCGGGCGACGACCGTGATCCCGGTGGGGCAAGTGGCGGAGAAGGCCGTCATCTTGGCCGTGGCGGGGCCGCTCATCATGACGGCAGTGCCAGACGCAACGAGCGCCAATGATAGACCCGTACGGGCCACAGAGAGGAAATTCACTGTCATTCTCCTTGATTGATCGGCAGCGCCAAATGTCCGCTACGTCATGTGAAGCACATCACAGGGTTCGCCGTCAAATTGGCGGGGCGTGACGGATGGCAGCGCGTTGTCACGCCCGCATCATCCACTCTGGGGATGTTGGCAAGCCGAAATCCGCATATGGGCAGAGGCCTGCAAATCCGTGCAATGACAGGAGACACGCGACATGACGAAAAAGATGTTCAGCATGCAGCCGGATTTCGTCGATGCGAGAACCGATGTGACGCCGGACGCGCGGCTGGAGATTTCGGCACCGGTGGGCGAGCCATCGCATTTTCGCGTCAAGAACATCAGGCTGGATGTGGCGAAGATCCAGGCGGCGCTCAATCGTTTCCCGGTGCGCGATGGCGGGCCGCAGCCAACACTCAAGGTCGACAGCATCGTCGGGCCGCTGACCATTGCCGCCATCAAGCGCTTCCAGACGATCAATCAGGGTTACGGTGATGTGAGTGCATTTAATTGCCTGAGGTGGAATTTGGGGGTTCCACAGCGATCCGGCTCCAAACTGTCACTTGGTCTCCAGAACCAAGCTGGGTCCCGGCTTTCGCCGGGATGACGGATGTGGAGGGCACGTGATTCACGTTGATACCAGTTGCCGGTCCCCTCATCCTCCCATCGCATGGCGATGGGTCCCTCCTTCTCCCGCTTGCGGGAGAAGGGATGACGGGAGAAGGGGATTAGTCCGTTAGCCGGCCTTGACGCTTCGCGTCAGGAAGGCCGGCATGTTGCCATCGTGGAAGCTGTGGCTGTCGGGCGCATCGCCGACATCGCGCTGCGGGTGCCGGTCGGTGCGTTTGGGCGCTGGGCTGCGGTCGCGGCGGGGTTCAGGGCGGGCTTCGGCCTTGGGCTGCTCGGCGCGGGGCGCGCGCTCGGGCTTTGGCTCGTGCGGTTTGGCTTCGGCCTTGACCTCAGACTTGGGCTCGCGCGGTTTCGACTCACGGCGCGGTTTGCGCTCGCGGGCCGGTGGGGCGTCTTCGACATCATCGGCCCCGGCACTGGCGCCCAAGTCGAAGTAGGGCACTTCCTTCTTGATGAGGGCTTCGATGCCCTTCCAGTATTTGCCCTCTTCCTTGGTTACCAGCGTGAAGGCCTGGCCTTCGCGGCCAGCACGGCCGGTGCGGCCGATGCGATGGACGTAATCCTCGGCATGGGTGGGAACGTCATAGTTGAAGATGTGGCTGACATCCGGAATGTCGAGGCCGCGGGCGGCGACGTCGGACGCGATGAGATAAGTGATCTCGTTGTTGCGGAAGCCCGCGAGCGTCTTCATCCGCGCCGACTGGTCCATGTCGCCATGCAAGGCGCCGGCATTGAAGCCGTGGGTGCGCAGCGACTTTTGGAGGAGCGCCACCGTGGTCTTGCGGTTGGCGAAGATGATGCCATTCTTGACATTCGTCTGTGTACGGAGGAGTTTCCGCAGCAGGTCGCGCTTGGCGGCAGCCTCGTGCGGTGCCTTGACCAGCATCTGGGTGATGGTCTCGGCGGTCGACGACCGGTTCGAGACTTCGACGCGCACCGGGTTCGACAGGAACGCCGTGGTCAGGCGCTGGATTTCGGCGGGCATGGTGGCGGAGAAGAACAGCGTCTGCCGGGTGAACGGCAGCAATTTGCAGATGCGCTCGATATCCGGGATGAAGCCCATGTCGAGCATACGGTCGGCCTCGTCGATCACCAGCATGTCGATGCCGGTCAACAGCAGCTTGCCGCGCTCGAAATGATCCAGCAGGCGCCCCGGCGTGGCGATGACGACATCGGCGCCACGATCGATCTTCAAGGCCTGCGGTTCGAACGCCACGCCGCCGATGAGCAGCGCCACGTTCAGGTTATGCATCTTGCCCAGCGTCTCGAAAGCCTCGCGCACCTGGTCGGCCAATTCGCGGGTCGGCTCGAGGATGAGCGTGCGCGGCATGCGCGCCCGGGCCCGGCCCTTTTCGAGGAGCGACAGCATGGGGAGAACGAAAGCCGCGGTCTTGCCCGATCCGGTCTGGGCGAGGCCCATCACGTCGCGCCGCAGCAGTGCGGGCGGAATGGCTTCCGCCTGGATGGGCGTGGGGACGGTATAGCCAGCAGCGGTAATGGCTTCGAGGGTCTTGGCGCTCAGTCCGAGCTCGGAAAACAACATGGGATTGTGAAAAACCGTTCTGGCGATGGGGATATGAAAGCACTGGGGGCGAGTTCGCCAATGGGCCCCGAGGCGTCTATTGCGTTGCAAATAGGGATTTGCGAGGCGAAAGTCAATTCGCGATCAAGCTAAGGGGTTAAGGGAGTGTCAGCGCCCAATTGACGGCTGGAGAATTCCGCCGCAATGATGCGCGCGGGGCCGCTTCCTCGCGGAGAACTTTGCAGCATGTCCAGGATTTCCATATTCAGTGAGCACGGCAGCGGAAATTTCGAGCACGATTTCATCTTCCTGCTGAAGCGGGCCTGGGGTGAGTTGACCGAAATTGAGGCCACCGCAACCGAAATCATCCTGACGCTCGTTGGCTCAAACGATGTGCTTAGGCTGACCGGCAGCGGATTCGTGGTCGATAAGGACGGCAACCTGATCGCCGGCACGTTGAACGGCGTCAAGATGATCGACGGCGGCAGGCCCTTTTTCAGCATCCGCGATGTCGCCATCCCAGCCGCCGATTTCGCCGGTGTTCTGGATACCGGCAGCAGGCAGGATATTGCCGACCTTTTCGGGCCGATGACGATTTTCAGCAGTCTGGACGAAGACGGCGACGACGATTCTCTCTACGGCAGCAGTCTCGATGATGTGATGCATGCCAACGGCGGTAGCGATGTGCTGACCGGCAATGGCGGTGCCGATCTGCTCGACGGCGGCAAAGGCTTTGATGGCGCCTCCTATGTGTATGGCGGCGCCGTCACCGCCAGCCTGTTCGATCCCTCGCGCAACACTGGCGACGCCCGCGGCGACCACTACCGCGATATCGAGGGCCTGCTTGGCTCCAAATTCAAGGATAATCTGCAAGGCGACCAGCGCAAGAACGCCATCATCGGTCTCGGCGGCGATGACATCGTCTCCGGTCTGGGCGGCCGTGATCTCTTGGCTGGCGACAAGGGTGACGACATTTTGGAGGGCGGTATCGGCGCCGACCAATTGGCCGGCGGCTTTGGGTTGTTCGGCAAAGACGGCAATGACACTTTCGTCTATTCAACTGTTGCCGACTCGACAGTGGACAAACTGGGCCGCGACGAGATTGGTGATTTCAACGCCCGTGCCGAGGATCGGATTGAGTTGAGCAAGCTCGACGCCGTGGCCGGCGGCGGCAATGACAAGTTCAGCTTTATCGGCGGCGAAGAATTCAGTGCGCTGGGTCAGGTGCGGGTGAGCCTCAAAGGCAACAACACGCTGATCGAGATGAATACCGAAGGCAACAAGGCCGCCGACATGGCGATCCTGCTCCTCGGCGATCACCTGGCGAGGCTCGATGCCAGCGATTTCATCCTCTGAGTACGGGAAATTGCCCGGTCTTGAGACCGTGATCCAAGCCGCCTAGTTTGGTGACGCCCCTTGATTCTGTTCGGGGGCGGGAACTGAAATTGGGGGAACTGACATGAAAAAATACGGCGCCGAATTCTTCGGCACCTTCTGGCTGGTGTTTGGCGGCTGCGGCTCGGCCGTGCTGGCGGCGGGCTTTCCGGCACTCGGCATCGGCTTTGTTGGCGTTTCGCTGGCCTTCGGCCTCACCGTGCTGACCATGGCCTATGCGGTGGGCGGCATTTCCGGTGGCCACTTCAATCCGGCCGTTACCGTTGGCTTGGCCACTGCCGGGCGCTTCCAGTGGAACGCCGTTCCGGGCTATGTGATCGCGCAAGTGGCGGGCGGCATCGTGGGCGCGCTGGTGCTCTACTTAATTGCCAGCGGCAAGGCGGATTTCTCCGTATCCGGAGGATTTGCCTCGAACGGCTATGGCGAGCATTCGCCGGGCGGCTATTCGATGCTCTCGGCACTGATCGCCGAAGTGGTGCTGACCGGAATGTTCCTGATTGTCATATTGGGTGTCACTGGCAAGAAGGCGCCAGCAGGTTTCGCACCGATTGCCATTGGCCTGTGCCTGACGCTGATCCACCTGATCTCGATCCCGGTCGACAACACTTCTGTCAACCCGGCGCGCTCGACCGGTGTCGCCCTGTTTGCCGGCGGCTGGGCCTTGCAGCAGCTGTGGCTGTTCTGGGTCGCTCCGATTGTCGGTGCCATCATCGGCGCCAGCATCCACAAGGCGCTGTTGTCCGACGATTGAACGAGAAAGGGGTGGTTCGCATGAGCCACCCCCGTCTACTCCGCATTACGAGAACAGTTGTGGAAGTGAGTTGACAGACCGGAATCGAAAACACAACCTCGGCGTCCGCTGAACTGTTGAGGCGACGCCAATGCAATTGAGACTCGGTTTCACAACATCGATGTTACTTTTGGCCCTTGCGCCATCGGCCTTTGCCGATGTCACCGGCGATCTCGCGCTATGCCGGAAATCCTGGTGGGGGGTGGCGCAGACGGTTTCCTGCGGGCGGGTGATTGCGGCAGCCGATGCCGATGATTTGGCGAAGGCCGAGGGATACAACGAGCGGGCGCGGGGACTATCTGCCGGGGAGACCAACAAGCGGGCCTTCGACGATCTGGCCGAAAGCATCCGGCTGGCGCCCTGGAACCCCGAGGCGTTCCGCCTGCGCGCCCTGCTGCACGAGCGCAACGGTGATGCGGTTGAAGCCCTTGCAGATTATACCGCCGCCATCGCCATTGCCCCCAGTGCCGGCGGTTTCGCGGCCAGGGCGCGCCTCCACATCAGGAGCGGCGATCGGGCTAAGGCGATCACCGATTTCACCGAGGCGCTGACCTTGGAGCGTTCAGACTCCAGCCTGCTGAATGAGCGTGCTTCGACCTATCTGGCACTGGGCGATGCTGCTGCGGCCATCAAAGATTTCGACACCATACTGGCAGACGCAAGCCTTGCTCCATTCGCCAGGCAGCAGGCGCTGGCAGGCCGTGCCAAAAGCTTTCTGGCGCTCGGCGACATGCCACGCGCCATTGCCGATGCGACAGCGGTGCTGGCGATGAACCCGAAATCTGGCGCCGCCGCCCTGATACGCGCCGAAGCCTATGTGAAGTCGGGCGACAACATACCGGCCATTGCGGACGCCGCCGTGGCGATCAGCGCCAAGGCGGGCGGCAGCGATCCCTACCGGTTCCGTGCCGAAGCGCGCCTGATGATCGGCGATGTTGCTGGCGCGCGGAGCGACATCGCGATGGCAGAGATGCTGGCCCCGGAGAGCACTGAGGTAGCAAAGCTGGCCAAGACGGTTGCCGACCAGGTCATGTCGCTTGGCCTTGGCCCGGCCTTTGGCGATTCCGATCAGGCCTATACTATCTGTCTCAACTCCAGAAAAAACAGCGAGACAATTGCGGCCTGCGCCCAACTGATTGCCGACCGGGGTTTCGCCAATGCGCGCAAGGGCTATCCTTATAACATTCTCGGACACTTTCATTATGAGCGCGGTCAGTTTGATCTCGCGGCGGCAAACTTCAGGGCGGCCATCGCTACCGAACAGACGTCCGCGGCGAACTACATGATGTTGGGCCTGACCTTCTCCAACCAGAAGAAATACCGCGAGGCCATTGCCGCTTACGAAGAAGGGCTGAAATTCTCACCAGCCGATGCCGGTCTGATTTCGGGCTTGGCAGGCGTTCATGGAAGAAGCGGCGACTGCGCTGCAGCCCTGGTGAATTTCGAAATCTCCCTCCGCTTGCAGCCAAAACGCGATGAGTATCGAAGTGCGGCACGCTGCCTTGAGAGCCAGGGCAGCTACGCGGCCGCCGCCGCCGCTTACGGCGAGGCGCTCAAGCTTGAAGACAAGCCGCAAGGCAAGAAATATCTCCTGAAATTCCGCGCCGAAGCCTATGCGGCGGAGGGCAAGATCGACCTGGCGCTTCAGGACATGTGGTCGGCACTGGCGCTTGACCCAGAAGATGTGTCTTCGCATGTGGATGTTGCCGAGGTGCTGCTGATGGCAGGAAAGCCCAAGGATGCCATCGCCGTGCTGACGAAGGCGATCCCACTCAACCCGCGCACCACACATCTGGTGGCACTGCGGGCCGAAGCCTATGTTCAGATGGGCAATCTCGAAGCAGCCCTGGCCGACGCCAATGCCGCCGCCAACGGTCCTGTCAAACAAGGCGCCTGGTATCTTGTGCGGGCGCAGGTACGGGTGGCGATGAAAGACTTCACCGCCGCCCAAGGCGATGTTGGCGAAGCTCTGGCGATGAACCCATTCAGCTTCGAAGCCCGGGCACTGAAGGCCGCCATCGACAAGGCGAAAGCGGCGGAGTGATCCGCCGCTTTCCAGTCTCGACCGCGATCACGCCAGATCGAAGCCTTCGGCGGCTGGGCCTTGCAACAGCTGTGGCTGTTCTGGGTCGCCCCGATTGTCGGTGCCGTCATTGGTGCCAGCATCCACAATGAACAAATTCATTTGCAGACAATTGTTGCGATTTGATACGAGAGATATCCTCTAGACAACGTTAGAGCTCAACTTCTGAGGATTCTGAGTGTTTCGAAAGTCCAATGCACTTCTTGCAAATCAAATTCATCTCATTCCCATACTTCTTTGGATTAAACCCCGCCCTAAGTGTTGCGTACCGTTCACTTGTCCAAATGGATCGAATATCGTCATCAAATGCATTGCCGAGTTCAATGGAATTGACCTGTTTGCAGCACGCTTGAACCGATCCATTCCAACCAATAGTGGCCGTATTCCAAATCCAAAAACAGGGTTTTCTCTTTTTCACCATTCTTTCGTTCGCCAGAGCTTTCTGAGCCGCACTTTCCGCGCCATCGTAGTCAAGAACGAACTCGGTGGTGTCAAACCCTAACGATTTTGCGGTAAGTTTCGCAGTTTTAACCTCATGCTGATTATACGGAAATACCACCATCTTCCAAACAAGATTGGGCCGCGATAGCCCAAGGCGCTGTTTTGCATCTGCAAGCTTACGAACATTTGCAATGATTAAACGAAAATTGCCACCTGCCCTATATCGACTATAAGTCTCCTCAGATGCACCATCGAGCGAAATCTGCATACGGTCCAAACCAGAACAGACTAGCTCCGCTGCTTGAGCCTCTGTCATGGGAACAGAAAGGTTCGTGGAAAAACTTGTACAGATTCCGCGCTCATGTACGTACTTCACCAAGTCAGTTATTGATCGATTTAATAGGGGTTCACCTGAATAGCTGAAACTGACACCAATCAGCTCCGGAACGATTGAGTCAATTGCTCTACTCAGTCGTTCGACAGATAGATGCATTTTATTATTCAATGATTTTTTGTGGCTCTTGTCATGATGCACACAACCGCTGCAAGATAAGTGGCATAACGGCGTTGCCTCTATTTTTATGTATGGAGGAACACTGTTTGGACGGAGCCGCGCTATGCGCATTTCAAATTGATTAATTAGAAGATTGCTCAATTTATGGAATGTGAGATAGGGTATGGTCATCCCGGCGTGCCGTTTCAGATAGTCCCACCGAGTGACGAAAGCGTTTGCCATACTCCACTCTCATACGAAGAATATTGATAGTGCTAATGCCACAGCGTACCTCAAACATTTCTAGCTTATAGTCGACCACTCCACGGACCTTGCATAATTAATACATTGCACAATGGCGACGCATCGACAACACAGAGTTGCACCCATCGTCGGGTTACGGTGACAGGGTTACGGTGAGTGCATTTAGTTATTCTCAGTAGGAGAATAGAATCCGATCACATCACAAAAGTCACCGCTGTCGATGAGTCATGCCTGCAGTATGTCTGGAGCGTTGCGCGGCGGCAAGCCTCGTCATCTACAGGAAGGTAGCTGGACCCTTGCTTTCGCAAGGGTGACGGAAAGAGGGGGGAAAATCGGCGAGTTTCCCTTGATCCGTCTTTCCGGCGAAAGCCATGATCCCCTGATGAATTCTAATATGCAGAATTGCCTGTTGAGAGGGCACAGGGGGTCCCGACTTTCGCCAGGATGGCGGTTGAAGGGGAGGATGACGGCTGAGGGGGGAGATTGAAGGATGAAGCGACGATGACGCTGATGGGGAGGCTGACGGCCGAATGGGAGGATGGCGAATGAAGTGGAGATTGACCCATCTCCACTTCTCCTTCACGTTTGGCACCTACTGCTTTGCAGGCCCGATCAAACCAGATCGAAGCGGTCGAGGTTCATCACCTTGGTCCAGGCGGCCACGAAGTCTTTCACAAACTTCTTTTGTGAATCCTCCTGCGCGTAGACTTCGGCGATGGCCCGGAGCTGCGAGTTGGAGCCGAAGAGGAGATCGACGCGGGTGGCCGTCCATTTGACGTCGCCGGTGGCGCGTTCGCGGCCTTCGAACATATCTCCCGCCGCTTTCCACGCTGTTCCCATGTCGAGCAGGTTGACGAAATAGTCGGTCGTCAACACGCCCGGCCGCTTGGTGAAGACGCCATGCGCCGTGCCGCCGAAATTGGCGTTGAG
>JANLTS010000224.1:0-4065 GCA_031363045.1 Hyphomicrobiales bacterium | reverse complement strand
GCCGATTCAACCCAGAAAACCGACTTATAGAAAGATACTGAAATGGCTGACCTCAGCAAGATCGTCGAAGACCTTTCGAGCCTCACCGTGCTCGAAGCCGCAGCACTGTCCAAGATGCTGGAAGAGAAGTGGGGCGTTTCCGCCGCCGCTCCGGCTGCCGCCGCAGCTCCCGCTGCCGCAGCAGCTGCTCCGGTTGAAGAGAAGACCGAATTCACCGTCATGCTCATGGCGGCCGGCGACAAGAAGATCGAAGTCATCAAGGAAGTCCGGGCCATCACCGGCTTGGGCCTCAAGGAAGCCAAGGACCTCGTCGAAGGCGCTCCGAAAGCCGTGAAGGAAGGCGCCAACAAGGCCGATTCCGAAGCGATGAAGAAGAAGCTCGAGGCGGTCGGCGCCAAGGTCGAGTTGAAGTAACGAATTTCCGGCGGCGCCTTTACTTAAGGGCGCCGCCGGGCCAGTACTGCGTTCTTTTCACGACGGTTTGCCCGATTCTCTCGGAAATGAGGGGGTTGGGCAAGCTGTCGCTCATGCTTGTTTAGAACTGTTAAGGAAAAACAATGGCCGAAACACAGTCCGCTGCCAGCCGCAAACGCCTCCGCAAGTTCTTCGGCAAGAACATCGAAGTGGCCGAAATGCCGAACCTCATCGAGGTTCAGCGCGAAAGCTACGATCAGTTCCTGCAGATGAAGGAACCCGCCGGCGGACGTTTGAATGACGGTTTGCAGGCGGTGTTCAAGTCGGTATTCCCGATCACCGATTTCTCGGGTCAGGCTATGCTCGAATTCGTGCGCTATGAATTCGAACAGCCGAAGTTCGACGTCGAAGAGTGCCAACAGCGCGGCATGACGTTCGCGGCACCGCTGAAGGTGACGCTTCGCTTGATCGTGTTCGAAATCGATCCCGACACCCAGTCGAAGTCGGTGAAGGACATCAAGGAGCAGGACGTCTACATGGGCGACATGCCCTTGATGACCGCCAACGGCACCTTCGTCGTCAACGGCACTGAGCGCGTCATCGTTTCCCAGATGCACCGCTCGCCCGGCGTGTTCTTCGACCATGACAAGGGCAAGACGCATTCGTCCGGCAAGCTGCTGTTCGCGGCCCGCATCATTCCCTATCGCGGTTCATGGCTCGACTTCGAGTTCGATGCCAAGGACATCATCTATGCGCGTATCGACCGCCGCCGCAAGCTGCCGATCACCACGCTGCTCTATGCGCTGGGCCTTGATGCCGAGCAAATCCTGCACATGTTCTACAAGACCGTCACCTATACGCTGACCAATGACGGCTGGAAGACGCCGTTCGATGCTTCGCGCTTCAAGGGTATCAAGCCGACGGTTGACTTGATCGACGCCAAGACCGGACAAGTGGTGGTCGAGGCCGGCAAGAAGATCACGCCGCGGCTGGCCCGCAAGATCGCCGAAGACGGCGTGAAGGAGCTTCTGGTCCGCGATGAGGACTTGCACGGACTTTATCTCAGCGATGAACTGGTCGACGACAAGACCGGTGAAATCTTTGCCGAAGCCGGCGACGAAATCAGCGAGAAGTTGCTGACTGGCCTCAAGGATGCGGGCTATGCCGAACTCAACCTTCTCGACATCGACCACATCAACACCGGACCCTATATCCGCAACACGCTGAAGGCCGACAAGGTCGAGACCTACGAGCAGGCGCTGGTCGAAATCTACCGCGTCATGCGCCCCGGCGAACCGCCGACGCGCGAGACCGCCGAGTCGCTGTTTGCCGGCCTGTTCTTCGATCAGGAACGCTACGACCTGTCGGCTGTTGGCCGCGTCAAGATGAACATGCGCCTCGAACTCGATGTGCCGGACACCATGCGGGTGCTGCGCCGCGAGGACATCATCTCGGTCATCAAGACGCTGCACGAGCTGCGTGATGGCAAGGGTGAAGTCGATGACATCGACCATCTCGGCAATCGCCGGGTGCGCTCGGTGGGCGAGTTGATGGAAAACCAGTACCGTCTGGGGCTGGTGCGCATGGAACGCGCCATCAAGGAGCGCATGTCATCGGTCGATATCGACACGGTGATGCCGCATGACCTGATCAACGCCAAGCCCGCCGCCGCCGCGGTTCGCGAGTTCTTCGGCTCCTCTCAGCTGTCGCAGTTCATGGACCAAACCAATCCGCTGTCGGAAATCACTCACAAGCGCCGCCTCTCAGCACTTGGACCGGGCGGTTTGACGCGTGAGCGCGCCGGCTTCGAAGTCCGCGACGTTCATCCGACACATTATGGCCGCATCTGCCCGATCGAAACGCCCGAAGGCCCGAACATCGGTCTCATCAACTCGCTGGCGACTTATGCCCGCGTCAATAAATACGGCTTCATCGAGACGCCGTATCAGAAGGTCATCGACGGCAAGGTGTCGACGGAAGTCGTTTATCTCTCGGCCATCGAGGAACAGAAGCACCACATCGCCCAGGCCAACGTGGCACTGACGGCTTCCGGCACCTTCGCCGAAGACCTGGTGATCGCGCGGCATGCCGGTGACGTGTTGACGGTTCCCGCCGACCGCATAGACTTTGTCGATGTGTCGCCAAAGCAGCTTGTCTCGGTTGCCGCCGCACTGATCCCGTTCCTCGAGAACGACGACGCCAACCGCGCCCTCATGGGCTCGAACATGCAGCGTCAGGCCGTGCCACTGGTGCGCACCAATGCGCCGCTCGTCGGCACCGGCATGGAATCAATCGTGGCGCGCGATTCAGGCGCTGCGGTTGCGGCCCGCCGCAGTGGCGTTGTCGACCAGGTCGATGCCAAGCGCATCGTCATCCGCGCCACGGAAGAGACCGATCCGTCGAAGTCGGGTGTCGATATCTACACGCTCGCCAAATTCCAGCGCTCGAACCAGAACACCTGCATCAACCAGCGTCCGCTGGTGCGTGTCGGTGACCGGGTGAAGGCCTCCGACATCATCGCCGATGGTCCGTCGACCGATCTTGGCGATCTGGCATTGGGCCAGAACGTGCTCGTCGCCTTCATGCCGTGGAACGGCTACAACTTCGAGGACTCGATCCTCTTGTCCGAGCGCATCGTCAAGGACGACGTGTTCACCTCCATCCATATCGAGGAATTCGATGTGATGGCGCGCGACACCAAGCTCGGACCTGAGGAAATTACCCGCGACATTCCGAACGTCGGTGAAGAAGCCCTCAAGAACCTCGATGAAGCCGGCATCGTTTATATTGGTGCCGAAGTGAAGCCGGGCGACATCCTGTGCGGCAAGATCACGCCAAAGGGCGAAAGCCCGATGACGCCGGAAGAAAAGCTGCTGCGCGCCATCTTCGGCGAAAAGGCCTCGGACGTGCGCGATACGTCGCTTAGGCTTCCGCCCGGCGTTGCCGGAACGGTGGTCGAAGTGCGTGTGTTCAATCGCCATGGCGTCGACAAGGACGAACGTGCCTTGGCCATCGAACGCGAGGAAATCGAACGCCTGGCCAAGGACCGCGATGACGAACTGGCGATCCTCGACCGCAACTCCTATGGCCGTCTCAACCTGTTCCTGAGGGACAAGACCGCCACGGGCGGGCCCAAGGGGCACAAGATCGAAGGCACGCTCACCGAGAAGATTCTCGATGATGTGCCGCGCTCGCAGTGGTGGAACATCGCGCTCGGTGACGAGAAGGCGATGGGCGAACTCGAAGCCATGAAGCAGCAGTACGAGGAAGCGAAGAAACGTCTCGAAACGCGCTTCCTCGACAAGGTCGAAAAGCTGCAGCGCGGTGACGAACTGCCGCCAGGTGTGATGAAGATGGTCAAGGTCTTCGTCGCCGTGAAGCGCAAGATTCAGCCGGGCGACAAGATGGCCGGCCGCCACGGCAACAAGGGCGTCGTATCGCGCATCGTTCCGGTCGAGGACATGCCGTTCCTCGAGGACGGCACGCATGTCGACGTGGTGCTGAACCCGCTGGGTGTGCCATCGCGCATGAACGTCGGGCAGATTCTTGAGACGCATCTGGGCTGGGCTTGCGCCGGCATGGGCAAGAAGATCGGCGACATGCTCGACACCTACAAGGACACGAAGACCATCAAGCCGCTGCGCGACGAGA
>JANLTS010000223.1:0-10486 GCA_031363045.1 Hyphomicrobiales bacterium | reverse complement strand
CGAGATGATCCGCGATTTTATCCGCGCCGCGCGCGCCACCGAAGAATTGATGGTCCGATGAATCCAGGTCAGCCAAAAACCTCGCCAAATTCCTTGCCGAACTCCTTCCGCAGCGGTCCCGACGAGCGCGGGCATTTCGGCAATTTCGGCGGACGCTTTGTCGCGGAAACGCTGATGCCGCTGATTCTCGAACTCGAGCAGGCCTACAAGGACGCCAAGGCCGACCCGAGCTTTCAGGCTGAACTGGATTCGTTCCTTGAGCACTATGTCGGCCGCCCCAGCCCGTTGTATTTCGCCGAGCGCCTGACCGAGCATTTGGGGGGTGCGAAGATCTATCTGAAGCGCGATGAGCTGAACCACACCGGCGCCCACAAGATCAACAATGTCATGGGGCAAATCCTGCTGGCCCGCCGCATGGGCAAGAAGCGCATCATCGCCGAGACCGGTGCCGGGCAGCATGGCGTTGCCACCGCCACGGCCTGCGCCCGCTTCGGGCTCGAATGCATCGTCTACATGGGCGAGGTCGATATCGAGCGGCAGAAGCCCAATGTCTTCCGCATGAAATTGTTGGGGGCCGAAGTAGTTCCCGCCAAGTCCGGTTCGCGCACCTTGAAGGACGCGTTGAACGAGGCGCTGCGCGACTGGGTGGCGAATGTCGAAGACACGTTCTACTGCATCGGCACTGTTGCCGGGCCAGCGCCCTATCCGGAAATGGTGCGCGACTTCCAGTCGGTGATCGGCCGCGAGACCAAGGAGCAGATGCTGAAGCGCGAGGGCCGCCTGCCGGATTCGCTCATCGCGGCGATTGGCGGCGGCTCCAATGCCATGGGACTTTTTCATCCCTTCCTCGATGACAAGGACGTGGAGATCATCGGTGTTGAGGCGGCGGGACTGGGACTCAAGACCAAAACCAAGCATGCGGCCTCGATCACCGGCGGCAGGCCCGGCATCTTGCACGGCAACCGCACCTATCTGTTGATGGATGATGACGGCCAGATCATCGAGGGCCATTCGATTTCAGCTGGCCTCGATTATCCCGGCATCGGGCCGGAGCACTCCTGGCTGCATGACATGAAGCGGGTGCAATATGTCTCGGCCACCGACAAGGAAGCGCTCGCTGCGTTCCAGCTCTGCTGCAAGCTCGAAGGAATTATCCCGGCACTCGAACCCTCGCATGCGCTCGCACATGTGATGAAGATCGCGCCGACGAAGCCCAAGGACCACCTGATGGTGATGAACATGTGCGGGAGGGGCGACAAGGACATCTTCACGGTGGCCGATATTCTGGGGGTGAAGCTGTAGAATACTGTTGAAATCACTCTGCCGAATACGAATGTCGACCACCCACTCCCCGTCATCCCGGCAGAAGCCGGGAACCAGCTTCTACCCAAAGCGCACGAAACTTAGAAAGCTGGGCCCCGGCTTTCGCCGGGGTGACGGAACGACGGATAGATAGCCGCCTCGAACTTGACAGGCATATAACACTGTCTTACATTGTATGCATATATGTTACACGGAGACATTCCATGAAGACAGCTCCATTCTCCATGCGTCTCGAAGCCACGTTAAAGACACGGCTCGAAGATGAAGCGAAGCGGCGGGACCGGACGGCCAGTTTTGTCGCAAATCGCGCCATCCGTCTCTATTTCGACGAACTGGATCGCACGCACAGAGAATTGGAAGAGGCTTTTGCGGAAGCTGACAAAGGCGTGTTCATTTCGGGAGAGGCCGTGCAAAAGTGGATGGAATCCTGGGGTACCGATCATGAGCTTCCGCCGCCCGAGCCGGATATCTTCCCGGAACCGAAAACCGGCAAGAGAGTCGCCTGATGGCATTGAGGGTTGTTCTCCTCTATCGAGCCATTTTGGATCTCCGCTGGTTCAATATCTATCACGAGGATACGTTTCCCGAGGGCGCCCAGAAGGCGGTAGAACGGTTTTGGAAATGTGTATCTCTCCTTTGCGCCCATCCTGGGATGGGTCGTTCAGCAGGCGCTTCAACTCGACGGCGCTTTGCAGTTCCCCGCACGAGATTCACGATCGTGTACTCGGTAAAGGAAGACGCGCTCATCATGGTGCGCATCCTCGACCAACGATCCGAAACCTATCTGGAAGACCTGTTTGATCATGACGACACGCATAGACCACAGATTTGAAAAGTTGAAATCCGCAGGCCGTTCAGCCCTCGTCACCTTTGTGACGGCTGGCGATCCTGACTATGACACCTCGCTCAAGATCATTGCCGGCTTGCCGAAAGCCGGTGCTGACGTGATCGAGATCGGCATGCCGTTCACCGATCCGATGGCCGATGGTCCGGCCATTCAGGCGGCGGGCTTGCGGGCTCTCGCTGCCGGTCAGACGATGAAGAAGACGCTGAAACTGGTGAAGGATTTCCGCAAGGCCGACAAGGACACGCCCATCGTGCTGATGGGTTATTATAATCCCATCTATGTCTATGGCGTTCTGAAATTTCTTGCTGATGCGCGCGCCGCCGGTGTCGATGGCCTGATCGTCGTCGACCTGCCGCCGGAAGAAGACCAGGAGCTTTGCATTCCGGCCCTGGCCGCTGGCCTCAACTTCATCCGCCTCGCCACGCCGACGACAGACGATCAGCGCGCGCCAAAGGTATTCCGCAATACCTCAGGCTTTGTGTATTACGTGTCGGTGCTCGGCATCACCGGCACCAAGGCGCCCGACCTGAAAAGCGTGTCGGCCAATGTGAAGCGCCTGCGCAAGCATACGGAACTGCCGATCTGCGTCGGCTTCGGCGTCAAGACGGCGGAGCAGGCGCGTGCCATTGCCAGGGATGCCGATGGCGTGGTGGTCGGTTCGGCTCTGGTGAGCGCCATCGCGAAGAGCCTCACAAAAACCGGAAAGCCGACGTCAAAGACGGCGAAGGCCGTGCATGCACTGGTATCGGATATCGCCCGCGGCGTGAGGAGCTAGATTTCCCGTGAACTGGATCAAGAATTTCGTCCGCCCCAAAATCCGCTCGCTGCTCGGCACCGACAAGCGCGAGGTTCCAGAGAACATGTGGGTGAAGGATCCCGACTCCGGCCAGATGGTGTTCTACAAGGACCTCGAGGCCAATCAATATGTGATGCCGCAATCCAACTATCACATGCGCATGCCGCCCGATGTGCGCCTGACCTCGATGTTCGATGACGGCGTGTTCGAAAAAATCGCCATGCCGCAGGTGCCAGCCGACCCCTTGAAGTTCCGCGACGAGCGCAAATATGCCGACCGTATCAAGGAGGCCCGCACCAAGACCGGTGCTGAGGATTGCATTCTGGCCGGCAGCGGCGAGCTAGACGGTTTTCCGGTGACCATTGCCGTCCAGGATTTTGCTTTCATGGGCGGATCGCTTGGCATGGCGGCGGGCGAAGCCATCATCACCGCTATGCGCGTTGCCACGGCGAAGAAGACGCCGTTCATTTTCTTCATCTCGTCTGGCGGCGCCCGCATGCAAGAAGGTGTGCTGTCGCTGATGCAGATGCCGCGCACCACCGTGGCCGTGCAGGAACTTCGCGCCGCCAAGCTGCCCTATATCGTCGTGCTGACGCATCCGACGACGGGTGGCGTCACCGCGTCTTATGCCATGCTGGGTGACATGCATATTTCCGAGCCTGCCGCCCTGATCGGCTTTGCCGGGCAACGGGTGATCGAGCAGACCATCCGCGAAAAACTCCCTGCCGGTTTCCAGCGCGCTGAGTATTTGCAGGAACACGGCATGGTCGACATGGTGGTGCACCGCCACCAGCTGCGCGAGACACTGAGCCGGACCGTCCGTATGCTGATGAAAGCCCCGTCGCGCGAAGTGCCGTCGACGGCGCTGGTGACGGTGGAAGGGTGAAACTGGACCTGCTTGCAACTTCATCCTTCCCCCTTGTGGGGAGGGATCGAGGGTGGGGGTGGCCACGAGTGATGGCGCCAACCATCCCCCACCCCAACCCCTCCCCACAAGGGGGAGGGGCTTCAGGGCACATGTTATGCCTCTGAGCGATGCCATCCTGACCAGGCTTCTGTCGCTGCATCCGAAGATCATTGATCTGAGCCTTGGACGCATGCAGGCGATCCTGACGAGGCTCGACCATCCGGAGCTGAAACTGCCGCCGGTGATCCATGTGGCGGGAACCAACGGCAAGGGCTCGACCGTGGCTTATCTCCGCCACATCATGGCGGCGGCGGGTTTGGGCGTTCATGCCTATACCTCGCCGCACCTGGTGAAGTTCCACGAGCGCATTCGCGTGGCGGGCGAATTGATATCGGAAACCGATCTATCAGCACTGCTGGAGGAATGCGAGACCGCCAACGCTGGCGAGCCGATCACATTCTTCGAAATCACCACGGCAGCGGCTTTCCTCGCCTTCAGCCGCACACCGGCGGATTATCTGATCCTTGAAGTGGGCCTCGGCGGCAGGCTCGATGCCACCAATGTCATCGACAGGCCCGCCGTTTCGATCATCACAACCATTGATTATGACCACCAGCAATATCTGGGCGATACGCTGAGTCTCATTGCGCATGAGAAAGCCGGTATCCTGAAACGTGGATGTCCGGCCATCATCGGTGTTCAGCCAGATGAGGCGCGGGACGAGATTGAGCGTGTGGCGGCGCGGGTGCAGGCACCATTGGCGACCGCCGGGCAGGACTGGCAGGCCTACGAACAGCATGGCCGCCTGGTGTTCCAGGACGAGAACGGCTTGCTCGATCTGCCACTACCGCAGTTGAAGGGCCGCCATCAGATCGACAATGCCGGCAATGCCATTGCCGCCATCCGCCAGTTGAATGATCCGCGCATCACCGACGCGCATATTGCCGAGGGACTGAAGTCCACCACATGGCCCGCCCGCATGCAGCGGCTGGGTCCGGGTGCCTTGAGTGCCATGGTGCCTGCCGATTCCGAATTGTGGCTCGATGGCGGGCACAATCCGTCGGCGGGCCGTGTGCTGGCGCAGGCCTTCTCGGAGTTGAACGACAAGTATTCGCGCCCGCTGGTGCTGGTCTGGGGCATGCTCAACACCAAGGATGTGGGGAATTTCATCGGCTGCTTTGCCGGCATTGCGTCGCGCGTCGTGACGCTGACCATTCCGGATGAGGAAAATGCTGTTGCAGCGGAAGTTCTGGCGGGTGCGGCGCGCCAGCATGGGCTTTCGGCCGAGACTGCATCGGGCCTTGAGGCCGCGTTGAAACAAGCGGGGATGACGGGACCAGCGCCACGCATCCTGATATGTGGTTCGCTCTATCTGGCTGGCCGCGTGCTGGCGGCGCATGGCAATGAAGAGATGACGAAAGTATCGGGCGCCGGGCGGCGGTAATCAGCCGACCAGCCGCAATTCGCGTGGGAATGAGGTGAGGCATTCGATGCCGTCTGCCGTCACCACGACATCATCCTCGATCCTGACACCCGCCTCGCCCACGCGATAGAGGCCGGGCTCGATGGTGAAGACCATGCCGGGCTCGAGCATCTGCATGTTGCCGCGCATGATCTGTGGCGCTTCATGCACATCGAGCCCCAAGCCATGGCCGGTCTTGTGGCGGCGGAACTCGGCGAATTGCGATTGCTCCAGCACCTTCTGCACGGCGTCATCGACATCCGACGCGGTGATGCCGGGGCGCGACACCTCGCGGCCCTTGGCATTGGCGGCCAGCACCGTTTCGTAAAAGGCGCGGTCATGTTCAGAGACGTGGCCGACGAAAAATGTACGGGTGATGTCAGCACTATAGCCCCGGTAGGTGCCGCCGAAATCGATCAAGAGCGCGTCGCCGGGCTTGATACGATAATCGGGCCGGGCATGGGCATGGGGCTTGGCGGCATTGTCGCCCGCCGCGACGATGGGCGCGAAGGACAGACCATCGGCACCATGCGAGAACAAATTGCGCAGCAGGATGCCTTCGATCTCGGCTTCGGTCATGCCGGTCTTGATCTCGGCAATCGTGGCTTCGAGCGCTGCTTCCGACAGCCGGATGGCGTGGCGCTGCAATTCGATTTCATCCGCGGTCTTGTGCAGGCGGATGGCGGAGATTTCCGCGTGAATGTCGATGAAGGCAGCACCCGGCAGCGCCTGTTGCAAGGCAAAGAGATCGAAGACCCGCATGCGCTGGCCTTCGACACCGATGCGGGTGTTGGCGCGCAAGTGCGGCAGGGCAGCACCTGCCGCCATGAAGGCGCCGATGTAACCCTTCTCATCGCGCCAGTCGAATATCTTGCCCGGAAACCCCAAGGGCGTGAACGAACCCATTTCGAGATTGGGCACCACGGCCACAGGCTCGCCATCACGCGGCACGATCACCGCGAGGGGGCGTTCCATCTGGTGGAAGTCTTGTTTGAAGACGCGGCGGAAATTGGCGCCCGGCACGAGCACAAGTGCATCGAGCCCGCTGCGCTTCAACACATGATGTAAAGGATCGAGATTGAGCATGGCCGCAACTTAAGTCGGACATGCACCCATGTCGAGAGCCTGTTAGTCCTTGATCATGTAGACATAGGCGGTGCTGACGCCATACTTCTCGGCCAATTTGACAGCCGAAACGCCCTTGGCGCGCTTGGCCAGAATGTCGGCGCGCATCTTCTCGGCTTCAACGCCCGAGCGGCGGTGGCGCTTGGGTCCGCCCTTGCCAGCCTTCTTTTCTTCCTGCTCTGCCGTCGCCAGGAATTTCTGGGCGGTCGAAATGATCTTGTTGAGATAAGCAGTCTGTCGCTTTGTAAGTGCCATGTGTCATCCTATCCGCGGACTTTTGTACCAATTTCGGTGCTTGGTTTGAAAACCGCGCTCTTCTGCCGTCCACAGACAGATCAATAGCCGCCAAAACCCGCTTAGGCAACCAAGTTTCATCACCATGTCATGTAAACATGAGTTACGTGTGCTGATCAGGACAATTCGACGCAATATATCTTCACTTTAGGGAAGATAGAGACTTTAGTCTAAAGCCTGTCTCTCAACCCCTGCGGCGGCGGCGGCGTTCGTTGCCATCATCACCGGTTGAGATGATGTCTTTGATTGGTGGCAAGGTGACGGCGGCGGACAGCTTGGGAAAATGAGCTGTTTTGTGCGGAATGGCCATGGCCTCGACGAAATGCTGCTGGAACATCGGCTCGACCGCTGTTTCGATCTTCTCGATGCGGCGGACCACGGCTTCAATCTCGTCGCGCGCCTTAGAATTGAGCAACGCGATGCGCGCTCCCGTGCCCGCCGCATTGCCGGCACTCTGCACTTTGGAAAGATCGCAATCCGGCACGAGGCCAAGGATCATGGCGTATTTGACATCGATGTGGCTGCCGAATGCGCCGGCCAGCCTGATCTTTCCAACCTGATCGATACCAAGCTTGTCCATCAGCAGGCGCACACCCGCATAGAGTGCTGCCTTGCCAAGTTGAATGGCCCGCACATCATTCTGCGTGATGCGGATCAACGGCTCGTTGCCTTCAGCTTGCGGTTGACGGATGACATAGTTGAAAGTCCGCTTGAAGGCTTCGATGCGCGGGCTGCGCTCGGCCATGGAGCCATCGACCAACCCGTCCTGGTTGATGACGCCGGCGAGATACATCTCGGCAATGGCCTCGATGATGCCGGACCCGCAAATGCCGGTCACACCGGTTTGCGCGATGGCCGCTTCGAAGCCATCTTCATCCGACCACAGATCGCAGCCGATGACCTTGTAGCGCGGTTCAAGCGTTGCGGGATTGATGCGGATGCGCTCGATGGCGCCGGGAGCCGCACGCTGGCCCGATGAAATCTGCGCGCCCTCAAAAGCTGGACCCGTGGGCGACGAACACGCCAGCAGCCGCGCTTTGGAACCCAGCACGATTTCGGCATTGGTGCCGACATCGACGGCCAGCATGATCTCTTCCGACTCATGCGGCGCTTCCGACAGCACCATGCCGGCTGTATCGGCCCCGACATGACCGGCGATGCAGGGCAGCACATAGGCCCAGGCACCGGGGTTGAGCCGCAAGTCAAGTTCGCGCGCCGGGCAGGTGATGGGAAGACCGGTGGCGAGCGCAAAAGGTGCACCGCCAAGTTCAGTCGGATCGATGCCAAGGAACAGATGATGCATGACCGGGTTGCCGACCAGCACGACTTCGAGAATATCGCTGAGTTCGATAGCACCCTGCTTTGCCACGTCTTCAGCCAGCGTGTTGAGGGCCTGGCGGATGGCGAGCGTCATTTCCTTCTCGCCGCCCGGATTCATCATCACATAGGAGACGCGGCTCATCAGATCTTCGCCGAAGCGGATCTGCGGGTTCATCAACCCGGCGGATGCCGTCACTTCGCCGGTCGAGAGATTGGTGAGGTGCGCGGCGATGGTGGTGGAGCCGACATCGATGGCGATGCCGAAGGCCTTGTCGTGGAAGCCCGGCCAGATCGACACCAGCCGGTTGCCGCCACCGGGGGCTCGGCTGTAAATCGCCGCTGTGATCTTCCATTCGCCCTTGCGCAGTACCTTCTGCAGGTTGGCGATGATCGACAGGTCGCAGCTGACGTGATCGATCTGCCACTGGTCTTTCAGCGCCTTGTAGACGCGCTCAAGATCAGACGACGGCTTGTGCATGTCCGGCTCTTCGACTTCGATGAAGCACAGCCGTGTGCACGGATCGAGTTCGATGGCCCGCGTATCGGCTTCCTTGCGCACCACCTGCTTGTGGACCTGGGATTCCGGCGGCACGTCGATGACCAGATCGCCCACGATCTTCGTCTGGCACGACAGGCGGCGGCCGGAAGCGAGGCCACGCAGCCGGTCGTAGCGCTCCTCGACCTTAGAGAATTCCGAAACATGATCGGCGCGAGAAACGATACCATGCTTGGCGAATTCGCCATCACCGACATTGATCTGGCAACGCCCGCAAATGGCGCGACCACCACAGACTGAATCGATGTCGACACCCAGCGCGCGGGCTGCTTGCAGCACCGGTGTACCAAGCGGAAAGCGCCCGCGCTTGCCCGAGGGGGTGAAGACGATGAGGGGGTCGGTATCAGTCATGGACATTCCTTACAAGAGCCCCTCATCCGGCGCTACGCGCCACCTTCTCCCGCAAGCGGGAGAAGTAAACTGCGCCACCTCTCCCGCTTGCGGGAGAGGACGCCGCGTAGCGGCAGGTGAGGGCCTGCCAATTATCCCCGCCGCCGTCTTTCCTCGCGGGCCTTGCGGCGGGCTTCGATGTCTTCGTTAGACGAGATTTCGCCAGCGGCTTGCGCGGCGGCTGATGGGGCTGCCGTCATCTCGCGGAACTTGTTTGTCCAGAACTTGCAATTGCGGTCGGTGCCGTTCAGCACGTTGGCGCCGAAGATGGCGTGCATGTCTTCATCGTGCAGCGGGTTCATGATGGCCGATGTCATGCCGTGGCTCGCCGCCATGGCGAGGAAATAGCCGGTGAGCGCCCGGCGGTTCGGCATGCCGAAAGAGACATTCGACGCGCCGCAGGTGGTGTTGACCTTCAACTCCTCGCGAAGCCTGCGGACCAGGCGGAACACCTGCTGGCCAGCCGTGCCCATGGCGCCGATCGGCATGACCAGCGGATCGACGACGATATCATGCGGCTTGATGCCGAAATCGGCGGCCCGCTCGACTATTTTCTTGGCCACCGCGAAACGCACGTCCGGATCTTCGGATATGCCGGTTTCGTCATTCGAGATGGCGACAACCGCGACATTGTATTTGGCAACCAGCGGCAGGATGGCTTCGAGCTTTTCTTCTTCACCGGTCACGGAATTAACGAGGGGCCGGCCCTTGGCGGTTTCGAGGCCGGCCTTCAAGGCCGAGGTAACGGATGAGTCGATGCACAGCGGCATGTCGCAGATCGATTGGACGATTTCGAGCGTCTGGCGCATCAACGGCGGCTCGGATTCGTTGGGGTTCACCGCGGTGACGCCGGCGTTGATGTCGAGGATGTGGGCGCCAGCGGCGATCTGCGCCAGCGCGTCGCGGATCACCGTTTCGAAATTCCCGGCCTGCATCTCGGCGGCGAGCTTCTTGCGGCCGGTCGGATTGATGCGCTCGCCGATCACCGTGAAAGGCCGGTCGAAGCCGATGATGTGCTGCTTGCTGGCGGATGCAACGAGCGTGTGAGTCATAGGGCTTTGCCTCCATTGGCAATGAGAGTCTTGAGGATTTCGCTGGTGAAACGGGTTTCGAAATCGGTCCTGGCCTTCTCGACTTCGGCGGCAAGATCGTCCCCCACCACGACGGGCTCGGAGCGGCGCCAGTCGGCCAGGTAGTCGTCGCTGTTGGTGGCCTGCCCACGCATCGCCGCCATGTCGATCGCCTCCATGAAGCGGTTGTCGAGCATGCGCTTTTCCTCTTTGCGGCCGATCTTGACCGAGACGGCGGAAGGAATGCCGCGCCAGTAGGTGATAACGAGATTGGCCATGATGGCGTGCTTATGCCCCGTTCCGGAAACGGCGGATAGCCTGAAAGCGACATGCCGAAATGGAGAGACGAAGCCGCCGCAATGGCTCTTATGCCGCAGGCGGCGTTCCTTCGGGTTT
>JANLTS010000212.1:0-12747 GCA_031363045.1 Hyphomicrobiales bacterium | reverse complement strand
CATGACAGTTGATGAAATGGGAAAGTGGCGCGAGGCGCTTGGCCGAATGAATTGGACCGGCCGGCGGGGATAGCAAGAGTGAATCGGAGTTTCCAAAGACATTTTGTAGACTCTGCTCGGAAGACTTCCTCCAGGAATGCGTCGATAGGCCGAAGTAACCTGCGTACTCAGTGACCGAACGGCTTTTGTAGTCAGTCGCAAACTTCAAGAGTCTCAGCAGGTACGAGGGAGTCGTTGCCTTCGTGAGGTCCGGAAGCCGGCTGACAACTCGTGTCGGCCCCTTGAACTTCGTGATGTCTCTTGAGTATGGCGCATCGCATGCATACGGCAGATCGCCCCAGGCATCCCGATCCGGATCGTGCGGAGGATTGAATGTCGGACTCTTGAGGTCCTGGTGCGGAACAACATCAACAGATCCCAGAATCATCAGATACTGGGGCGAGACCTTCCGGAATATGGCGTCGATCGCATCCTTGTTCTGCTTGCAATCCCCCGCGTCGGTGACGGTTTTGCCGCCGGCTGATTTCATTGCAGACGCGGCATCGACATACGTGATTCCGGTTTTGAGGCCGCGTTTTGCGTCCGCTTCAATAAGCGACTTCAGTGAGGCTTGGATTTTGTCGAAACCCGGCTTCCCGTATTTTCTGAGGAGCGCCGATCGATTGGAGACGATGACCTTATCAACCATGGCGCTGCTCCCACTTCGACCCGCCTATACGCACGGGGCGCTGCCGGTATTCGCTGTGAACGAAGTTCAAACGCGGAAATTTCTTAACCCTGGGGAAAGTCGCGCATTTCAGAAGTTCTGTCAACTATGTTGCATCGCCAAGCTCATGTGGGACCAGGCGCTCACATGTGACGTTAAATGGGCGGACATAAACAATTGCCGTCTACGTCAATTCCGGGCGAAGACAATCTCAGGTCTCAGTTGATCGCCGACCATCGCCGTTTTACGGTCAAAGGATCATGCGTCTCAACTGATTGGTTAGTCGAGCGGCACCACCTTCACCTTGGCGACGCCTGACGCCGTCAGCCCCACGACCTTGGCGGCCCCGAGGCTGAGATCGATCACCCGGCCGCGGATGAACGGTCCGCGATCATTGATACGCACGATCACCGATTTGCCGTTCTTGAGGTTGGTCACCAGCACGCGGGTGCCGAAGGCCAGGCTGCGATGGGCGGCGGTATAGCCATGTGGATTGAAACGTTCGCCATTGGCGGTGCGCTTGCCGCGCTTGTAATACGACGCCATGCCGGTCTGGGCGGCTTCGGCCACACCAGCCAGGGCCACCGAAAGTCCAAGCGCCACAACGGCCAAAAGCTTACGCTGCATACTCACACCCTGCTGTCTTTTTGTTGCAGGGCAACATAAAGGCAAGTGCGGCAGCAATGTGGCCGTGAATTACCGAACGGCAACCATGCCATCAAGCGATATCTGCGGCCTTTTTCCGACGATCAGATCCGCCGTCACCCGGGCAGCACCATGGCTCATGGTCCAGCCCATGTGGCCCTGGCCGGTGTTGAACCACAGGTTCTTCATCCTCGAGATCCCGAGAATCGGCGTACCCTGCGGCGTCATCGGCCTGAGTCCAGCCCAGAAACTTGCAGCACCCCAGTTGGCGCCATTGGGAAACATTGCCTTCATTGTCGCCAGCATGGTGGCAAAGTCTTGGGGGCGATGGTCCCGGCCATAGCCCGAGAACTCGGCCGTCGCCGTCACCCGCACCCGGTCGCCATAGGGCGCATAGGCGACCAGCGTCTCTTCATCGACGCCGCCAATCGTTGGTGGATTGTTGCGTCCGGCTATGGGGGCGGTGATGGCGTAGCCCTTCACCGGATAGATCGGCAGGTCATGGCCCAGTTGCTTCGCCAGATGCGGTGAGTAGACGCCGAGACACAGCACGATAACATCCGCCACCTCCCGCCCCTTGGTCGTCACCACCGCGCTGATACGATCGCCTTCCGTCTCGAAACCGGTAACCGTCGTACCGAATTGGAATGTGACGCCTTGACCCTTCAGCCACTCTCCCATGTTGCGCGCGAACATCCGGCAATCGCCGCTCTCATCGTCAGGTGCGTAGAGAGCGCCCGCGAAATTCTCCTTTACAGGAGCCAATGCCGGATCGGCCTTGGCGACGCCATCGCGGTCCAGCGTCTCGATGCGGCAACCGTTGTCCGAGAGGATGCGCGACTTGAGCGCGGCGGCTTTGAGTGCGGCTTCCGAACGGTAGAGATAAAGTAGCCCGCCTGTCCGCCCGTCGAAGGCAACGCCAGTTCGTTTCACCGTGTCGTGGAAGACCTGCAGCGAATAATTGCACAGCTTCACCTTGCGCGTGGTGTTGAGTGCCGCGCGCTCCGCCGTGCACTCTCCCCAGAAGCGCCACATCCACTGCCAGAATTTAAGATCGGTCGAGAACTTGAAGCGCAGCGCCTGGTCACCCTTCCACAGTGAACGCAGCAATATCTTCGGCGCCGCCGGTGACGACCACGCATAGGCGTGTCCCGGCGCGAACAGCCCGGCATTGGAAAAACTGGTGAAGGCGGCAGGCTCCGCCTCGCGGTCGATTACCGTCACCTCATGGCCATCGCGGTTCAACTCATAGGCCGTGGTGATGCCGACGATCCCCGCCCCTAGTACCAGAGCCTTCATGGCAGAACCCCTTTTGCGCTTCTCAAGCCCGGATGCTAGCAAGGCCGCATCATGTCATCCACATCGCATCCGCATGCCTTGCATTTTGCCACAGCTGTTGACAGCTATTGGGAGGCCTCCGCCGATCCGCTTGGGCTCGCAACTCCTGCGCTGACGTCAGCCGAGACCTGCGACGTCGCCATCATCGGTGCCGGCTTCACCGGTCTTTCGGCCGCTCTTGAACTCGCAGAACAAGGCGTCGATGTGCGGGTTCTCGAAGCTGGTCACATCGGCTGGGGCGCGTCCGGCCGCAATGGCGGCTTCGCCTGCATCGGTTCGCATAAGCTGTCCTACAGCACGATGATCGCCACCTATGGTCTCGACGCCACCAAAGCCTTCTATCGCGGCATGACGGATGCCGTGCATCTGGTGCGCGAAAATCTCGAGCGCCTTAGCATCGACGCCTGGGCCTCGGGCAATGGCGAGGTGACCCTGGCCCATCTCCCCGGCCGCATTGACGAGTTGCGCGCCGACCAGGCATTCCTGAAACAGACCTTCGGCGAAGACAACACGTTCCTCTCGGCAGCGGATTTGAAGGCACAAGGGCTGCATGGCCCGGGCTTTCATGCCGGACTCAAATCATCAATCGGTTTCGGCATTCATCCGTTGAACTACGTGCGCGGGCTGGCGCGGGCAGCTTACAAGGCGGGAGCAAAACTCCACGCCGCCTCGCGCCTCATCCGCTGGGAAGAGACCGCCAATGGTCATGTGCTCAAAACGCCAGAGGGTTCACTGAAGGCCCGCCACGTCATCATTGCCACCAACGGCTACACGCCAGAGAATATCTCGCACTATCACCGGTCCCGCATCATGCCGGCCCTCTCGAGCATCCTCGTCACCAGGCCCCTGACGCTTTCTGAGCGCCAGGCCCAGGGCTGGACTTCTCCTCTCATGGCCTATGACTCGCGAAAGCTGCTGCATTATTTTCGCTTGTTGCCCGATGGCCGCTTTCTGTTTGGCGGCCGTGGCGGCACCGATGCCTCGAACCCCGGTGGCGAAGCCTATCGCCAAGTGTTGACCAACGCCTTCCAAACTCTGTTTCCAACCTGGAAGTCGATTGAGATCACCCATTACTGGCGCGGCTTCGTCTGCCTGAGTTATGATCTCGTGCCCTTTGTCGGAGCCCTCGACGAAAAGAAAACCGTGTGGACGGCGATCGCCTATCACGGCAATGGCGTCGCCATGGGCTCGTGGTCAGGCCGCGCCGTCGCACGGCTTATCACCAACAAAACGGCGCGTGAACAGCTTCCCGCCGTCATCACGCGCCGCCTGGCAAAATTTCCACTACCAGCCTTCCGCCCGTTCTATCTTAAAGGCGCCTATCTCTGGTATGGGTTTAAGGACTCCCGCTGAATTACTTCTTGCGGGCGGCTTTCCTTGCGGCCCGTGTTGCTGCGTCCGGCTTGCCGGCTTGGCGCTTGGCCTGGCGGGCCGCCTTGCGGGCAGCTTTCTCGGCATCCGTACGGCCGCCGCCACCAGCCTTTCTGGCAGCCCTCCCCGGACGGCCTGCGCGGCCGGGGCGATCGATCGCCGCTTCGACCATGATTTCGACATCGATGCCGGGTGCCGCAAGCTTGGCCTCCACCGTCGCCCGCGCCGGAGTTTCGCCCGGAATCACCCAGGCGTCCCACACCGAGTTCATCTCGGCGAAAGTCGCAATATCGGTCAACCAGATGTTGGCCTTGATGATGTTGGCCTTGGTCGTCCCGGCCTCTTTCAGCGTCGCCTCGATCTGTTCGAGAACATCCTTGGTCTGTTCGGCCACCGACTTGCCCAGCGCCGCATCGGGCGTGAAGCCGGCGAGATAAACCTTGTCGCGATGAATGACGGCAGCGCTCATGCGCTTGCCCGGCTCGATACGTTTCAGTGGCATTGGGTTCTCCTCAAAAAAATCGAAATGTCTCTTAGCCGCTCTTGGCCAAGCCTTCAATCACCGCCAGCAGCACGCGCGGCAGAATGTCAAAGGCGTAGGGCGCGTGCAAGCGCTCCAGCCAATGATGATAGTCGCGGCCCCATGGCCCGATGTTGATGCACGGGTATCCCGCCGCCTCTGGCATTGAAAAGCTCGTGCCCCACACTGGCGTATTGGCTTTGGCCACCGCGAGATCACCCGAGGCCTCGCCAAAGAAGCTCATGTCGGAAATTCCTGGGAAATACCGCACAGACGTCAACCCGAATTGCTCCACCGCCGCCATGATCTTGGCTTCCAGTCCACGGTCCGACAGCGACACCGCCGGATAAGGGATGGAACCGAAGCCCATCACCACAGCGGGACCACTTAAACCCGATGCCGCCCACACCGCCGCCGTCATCAACTTGGAGCGTTCCGGCAGATCGAGATCATGACGGGTGCTGAGCTCTTGCGCCATGGCTGCGATAAGCTCTTCGGGAACCGACGCCGCAAGCGTGGCATAACTCATCACCGCAATGTCGCGGCCAACCTTATGCGCCGCCCGTGCCATGGCGCGCCGCGCCAACAACAGGCCGATGTCGAAAACTTCACCAGCCGAACGCCGGTGCTGCAAGGTGTTCCAATAAAGCCAGCTCTGCGCCGGCGTGGTGACATTGTAACCAGCTTTCAAATCCTTGGCATGCAGCGCCGTCGGCGGTGCCGCGATCTCATTCCCGCTCACCTCGGCCAGTTCCGCCGCCAACTCGAACTCGACCAGCAGCTCAGCCCCGAGATAAGCAGCGCTCGCCCCATCCTGCGGGTAACACGCATGCGCTTCTTTTCCGACCACGAACGCGGTAAGCAATTGCTTGCCGATTGAGCCCAGCGCCACGACGCGCCCGGCACTGCCGTCCCCCTGATCCGAGATCGCATCGAGATTGATGACGAGCGTGATGTCGAGTCCATGCTGCCGCGCGATCGCCGGCAGCAACGGCGCAATGGCCCGCGCCCCCGCCGAACGGTTCTCTTCATCCGCCACGCCGATGAACAGCAAGGTGACATCGCCCGCATAGGCTTCCATCGCCGCGAGCCCCGCCGCGAGCCCCGCCTTCATGTCGAGCAGTCCGCGCCCAGGAAGAAACTCCCCGTTCTCGAAATCTGCCAGCGCCAGCGGATTTTCACCCGTTGCGCGCAATCGCGCAATGATGGCGGGTAGCAATATCTCCGCCTCGAAGGCCAGCGGCTTCAAAGCGCCATAATCTTCGACCGGCACGACATCGAAATGCCCGGTCAAAACAATGGTGCACGAAGAGCGTCCACGCTTCAACGCCAGCACATTGCGACGCGCGTCATTCGCAATGGCTTCCGTCCACACCACATCGAAATGCGAAACGAGAGCCAGAAGCTTTTCTGCCACCGCTGCCTCGTCCGCCGATCCTGTCACCGAAGGCCACGCCGTCAGCGTCAGTGCAATCTCGCGGGCCCGCGCCGCGAGGTCATTCCTCACGCCAAAGTCCGGTCATAGGCCAGCACGGCGTTGAGCAGCACCTGTGAACCAGCACCGCATTCTTCCAGCGTCGTCGATTCCGCCTCATTGTGCGAAATGCCGCCAAGACACGGCACGAAGATCATCGTGGTTGGCGTCACCCGCGCGATATAAGCGGCATCGTGTCCCGCACCCGATGCCATATCGCGCGTCGTATATCCCGCCAGTTCAGCACCCTCACGCACGCATTGAATGAGCGGGCCTGCGAACTTCACCGCCGGCGATGTCCAGATGCACTTCTCCTCGAATGTCACACGCAGATCGGCGGCAATCGGTATCAATGCCGCGCGATACGCCGCTTCCATCTTGTCGAGAGTCTTCTCGTCCGGATGGCGCAGGTCGACCGTGAAGAACACTTCGCCCGGCACCACGTTGCGGCTGTTGGGCCGGTTCTCGATCAACCCCACCGAAGCGACTCCCGGCAAGTGGCTCATGCCGACTTGATGGATCGCCTCGATCATCCGCGCCGCAGCGAGCAGCGCATTCTTCCGCAGCCCCATCGGCGTCGCACCGGTGTGCGACTCCTGCCCCGTCACCGTCACCTCATACCAGCGCATGCCCTGAACGCCCGTCACGACACCAATCATCTTGTTCTCGGCCTCGAGGATCGGCCCCTGTTCGATATGCAGCTCGAACATCGCCTGGAACTTGACGTCCCCTGCCTTGATCTTGCCCTTGTAACCGATGCGTTCCAGCTCCGCGCCCAGCGTGATGCCCTGCCGGTCTTCGCGCGAGTAGGCATAGTCCGTGGTGAACACGCCTGCATAAACGCCCGAGCACAACATCGCCGGCGCAAAGCGCGAGCCCTCTTCATTGGTCCAGTTGGCGATCATCACCGGCGCATTGGTTTCATAACCCATGGTGACCAGCGTGCGCATGGCTTCGAGTGCTCCCAGCACACCCAGCACGCCATCGAACTTTCCACCGGTCGGCTGCGTGTCGAGATGCGAGCCCATGGCAATCGGCAGCATGTCTTTGTGGCGGCCGGCTCTGGTCGCAAACATGTTGCCGACTTCGTCGACCACCACCGTGCAGCCCAGTGCCTCGCATTCCGCCTTGAACCAGTCGCGCACCCGCTTGTCCTCGTCAGACACCGTCAGCCGCTTGATGCCGCCCTTCGGCGTGCCGCCAAATTTCGCGGTCTCCATCAGCGTATCCCACAGGCGCTGCGGATTGATCGTCAAGTTGGTTTTCGATGTCATGGCGCTCTCTCAGGCAATCTTGATGTCGGTATGAATGAAGTCATTGCCCTTGCACAACAGCGGAACCTTAAGCAATTTGGCGCAGGCATAAGAAAAACAGTCACCCATGTTGAGCTTCGCAGGATGGCCCTGTCCCCGGCCATATCGCTCGAAGGCGTCCAGCGCGGATTGCGTGAAGCGAGCTTCAATGGCCACGGAACTGATCCGGAAAATTTTTTGAAACTCGAGGACGAGACCATAGGCATCGCCGACGCTAATCAACTTCACGCGCCGAATTGCCATAACCGCCTCGTAGGATGAAAGGGCCGACATGCTCCGCCGTGAGGAGGATTTCAGTTTCTGGTACAACTCCTCGCGATCGGCTTCATGTAGGATAATGGCGACAGCAGCCGAGGCGTCAATGAACAATATCAATCCTCGTAAAGACCATCATAGAATTCCTTATCGGCCTTGAGGCCTGTCTCGGGATAGGATGCGACCTTGCGATCTAATTCGGCAAGCTGGGCATCTTCGCTATCCGGCTTGGCGGTGGCGAGGTCCTTCAACACTGCATAGCGAATCGCTTCGGTCAGCGTGGTTCCTCGAAGCTTGGCAAGCTTTCGGACTGCCTTGTCAGTTTCGGGATCCTTGATGAATATGCCCATGGTCTCACCTCGGTATATACCGATATCATAAAAGTATATACCAATGCAAGAGACATCCGCATCGAAGCAATTCTCCGCATTTTTCTGGGCTCACCACATCGGAGATGCCTATATCGCTGCCTTGCGCATTGCCAGATGCGGCGCGTGCAGCGCCAGGTCGGCCTCGCCCAGCCGGTTGCCGGCCGAAGCGTTCTGGTGCCAATAGGGATAGATCAGCGGTGGCAGGCTGACATCGTCAAGCAGCTGGCGCTCCGCCGCCGTCAGCACCAGCGAGGCCGCTGCCAGATTGTCCTTCAACTGCGCTTCCGAGCGGGCGCCGATGATGATGTTGGCAACTCCGGGCCTACCCGCCAGCCAGGCGAGTGCCACTTGCGCCGCCGAAACCTTATGCGCGTCACCTACCTGCACCAGCGTATCGATGATGCGGTAGAGCCGCTCCTCGTCGCGGATCGGTGGCTCGCTCCAGCCGGACGTGTGGCGCGAAATTCCTTCGGGCTTCTTGTTGCGGCCGAACTTGCCGGACAGCAAGCCCCCGGCAATCGGGCTCCACACCTGAACGCCCACGCCCTGGTCGAGCGCAATCGGCAGCAGCTCGTATTCGGCCTCGCGCGCCTCGATGGTGTAGTGGATCTGTTGCGCCACGAAACGCTGCCAGTTGTGGCGCTCGGCTGCCATCAAGGCTTTCATGATGTGCCAGCCGGAAAAGTTGGAACAGGCCGGATAACGCACCTTGCCCTGGCGCACCAGCGTGTCGAGGGCTTCCACCATCTCGTCGACGGGGGTCAATCCATCCCACTCATGCAGATAATAGATGTCGATGCGGTCGCGCTTCAGGCGCTTCAGGCTGGCCTCGCATTCATGGATGATGTGGAAACGCGACAGCCCTTGCTCGTTCGGCCCCGGCCCCATGCCGAAGCGCACCTTGGTGCCCACGAGAATCTGGTCTGAGCGGCCTTTGAGGATTTCGCCCACCGCCTCTTCCGACTTGCCGGTCGTATAGGCGTTGGACGTATCGAGCAGGTTGACACCATGATCGACGGCGATATCGACAAGCCGCGCCGCCTCCTTGACAGCAACACTCCCGATCATGCCGAAGAACCCTTCGCTCGAGAAGTTCATCGTGCCGAGCGATTGCAACGAAACTTTCAGGCCCGAGCGGCCAAGCTGACGGTATTCCATGTGATGTCTTCTCCGGTTTCAGCGGCAGAAGCTATCAGTTTCGCAATCAGGCGTCATCACCGCGAACGGCATAGCTAGGGAGCGTCATCCTTGGGGGCCTCGTCCTTCGGCCCTTCTTCCTTCGGCCAAGTGATGAAGAACGTATAGACCGAATAGCCGAGCGAGCCCGCGGCCAGCGCCAGCCACAAGCCGCCACCACCCGTATAGAGTTCGAAACCAAGCCATAAGGCGATAACCACCACAATGAGCACGCGCCGCCACAGCGGTTTGTAGAACGGATGTTGTTGCTCCTTGGTGGCCATCAGCCGCCAGCGTCGATCTTGGTTGCCATGATGGCAAGGGCTTTCTGATAGACGGTTGCGGCATTCCAGTTGGCAAACGCCGAGGCGCGATAGGTTCCGCCCCTGGACCAACCCTCGCGGCTCAGGAACTTGGCGGTTGAGGCAAGCGCGTCCGCCTTGCCGTTAAGATTGATGCCACCACCGTCACCGTCAGCGCCGAACAGGAACACATTCTTCGGCAGGAACTGCGTCTGTCCCAACTCGCCATGCATGGCGCCCTTGGACGATGATGACAGCACACCCTTGTCGACCAGCTTGAGCGCCGCGACAAGTTGCTCAGTGAAGAACGCCGGCCGCCGGCAATCATAGGCAAGTGTCGCAACCGCCGAGACGGTGTTCTGGCTTCCCATGTAAGCGCCAAACGCCGTCTCCATGCCCCAAATGGCGATCAGCGGTCCCGGCGGCACGCCATAGCGCTTCTCCAGCTTGGCGAAGAGCGCGGCGTTGGCGGCTTTCAGCTTCTTGCCGCGCGCGATGATGGTTGCCGCGCCGCGCTTCTGCATGAATTGTTCGAGCGACAGCTTGAAACTTTTCTGGTTACGGTCCGCCTTGATGGTGGCCGTCGCATAGCTCGTGGCCGCCAGCGCCTTCAGGCCCCGCGCCCCCACGCCATTGGCCTTGGCCTCAGCAGCGAAGGCCTGTTTCCACGACTCGAAGCCCGCTCCGTTGCTGCCGCATTTCGCGGCCTGCGCCGGTGCTGCCAGCAACGCCGCCAAAGCCCATCCCAGAACCATCCGCCGCATTGTCCATCCCACTCCTGCCGATTCGAACGAGACACTGCCATCACTTATCGGGTCTTGTCACCTTGTTGATTTTTCATAGGGCAACACCCTCGGCGGCAACCCGGGCGAACACCGCGCGAAACGCGTCCGAGCCGGCTTCCGTCACCGCGCCGCCATCAACCTCCGCCTGGCTCCACATCCAGGAGCGCGCCGGGTCATCGCGCATGTGCCACTCCGGAAACAGCCGCGCCGCGCAATCGCCGCTCCACACCAGCTCGATGTCGAGATGCCGGTCGTCGCGCAGGATGCGCGACAGCACCGCCGTCACCGCACCACGCGGTCCCTCCAGCATCTGCAGATAGAGATCGGCGCGGCAGATCAGCGATCCGGTGATCCCGTCCCGCGCATTGTTGCGCCGCGCCACGGCCAGAATGCTGTTGAGCGTCGGCTCATCGAAGCCGAACGGCCGCGACACATAGATCAGCTGCATCAGTCTCATGGCGATGGCCTCCCGTGGCATGAGCGCCAAGCCTACGCCAGAAGATCCCGGCAAGCGAAAGCAAAGACCGGCCCGTCATCCGCCAACACGGCGATGTGAAGCCCGCAGTGCGATCGTGTTTTCCGGCCAGGCGCCAATGCTGTTAACTTGAAACTTCGCTGAACCGGAGTCCACACCATGAACAAGCGCCGCTTCCTCTTCTGCGCCTTGGCTCTTGCGGCCGTCGCGCCTTCAGCACGCGCGGCCGAGCCCGAGATTTTCACTGGCCTGGTGCCAGGCGTTGCAGTGGGCGGTTACGATCCCGTTGCCTATTTCAAGGACGGCGCTCCGAAAGACGGTAGCGACGCCTTCACAACCGAATGGCAAGGCGTCACGTGGCGCTTCTCCAGCGCTGAAAACCTCGCCGCCTTCCAGCAAGCCCCGCAAAGCTTCGCCCCGCAATACGGCGGCTATTGCGCCTACGCCGTCTCCAAAGGCGCCACCGCCAAGGGCGAACCGCTGGCCTGGACCATCGCCGATGGCAAGCTCTACCTCAACTACTCCGAAGCCGTCCGCGAGACCTGGCGCCAGGACATCCCCGGCAACATCGAGAAAGCCAACGGCAACTGGCCGGGGGTGTTGAAGTAGGGGCGAGTTACCCGCTGTCTCTCCATGGCTGAGCCAAACACTCGAGCCGGTGACCAGTACCCGCAGACCCGAGAGACAAGGCAAGACCTTGTCAGCACGCCTGTCAGATGTCATCGTGATTTTATGCGGGCACCATTTTTGATATCAACTTGACCAAAAGCGGAACGGAACAACCTCACCCATGGACGTGGTGGCGGGCGCTTTTTGATAGCTTTGCTTTCTCGGTTACCGGAAGTGCCGTCGCTGCCGCGTTGACGATTGCAGCCCCATCTTCAGTTTTTTACTTCCTCTTTCCTGAAATCAGCTACCAAGAACTACCGTGGGGCCGCTATGTTTTTGCATGGTGTCTCGGACCGGCACTGTCCACCTGGTTTCTCTTTCAGTGGATTGTGTGGAAGCGTATTCTCCCAGTCACCATCCCCTTTGGTTTGCAAGTCTCAATTCCAAAAGCAACCGCTCTGGCTCTTGCAATTCTTGTTGTTGTGATCGGCATTGATTTCCTCGCCGCTCTCGCAGTTCCCGCGGATCGCGCCAGTGACTTGGAATTGTTTACATACCTTCTGCATTCTCCGATGGCCAATATCATGGTGGTCATGGCGATCATCGTAACTCCGGTGTTTGAAGAATTCACTTTTCGCGGCGCTCTGCAATCAGTCCTTTCAAGAACCCGCATAGGATTTTGGGGCTCATCTGTCGCATTGTCCATGTTGTGGAGCGTCATCCACTGGTATAGTTACACCGGAACGCTGGTCATCTTTCTGTCGGGACTCCTGCTTTCGTTCTTGCGGCTGAAAACCGGCAGTATTGTTCCCGGCATCGCCGTCCACGCCGCCCTCAATCTACTGTCTACTATCTATGTTGTAGCCTCTACTTAGTCCGGAGGCATGCGTGATGATTGCAGGAGCCGTTCGGCGCCTGCACCATCGGCTCCCGAATTCACTTCGGCTTTCCCGTCCAGCAATACCAAGTCCCGTTCTTGTTCTTGCTTCTATCGATCCTGATCAGGACGGGGCCGGGCCTGTGTTTCATCTTCGTGCACACAACCCATTTGCCGGGACCATACTTCGCTGCCTTCGCCGCAATGGCTTCGACAGGATTGGCAATGCACCCCATTTCCAGAACGACAAGCGCCCTCAGAGCGAACGCAACTCTCCTCATGGCGTCACCTCGATCCGCTGCACCCACTTGGGCTGCGGCAATCCCCACCACACCGCAATCGCCTGATGCACCGGCGCTTTGAGCACCCGCGCCAAGAAGTCTCCATCACTGGTCCTGGCACGCCCGCCGCCTTGCTCCCGGGCGGCGCGGGGGCTTCGATCACACCACATTCATTTCCAGCTTTTCCGCCACGCCTTGCGGATCGGCGGCGATCACCTTGAGATAGGCACGCGCCGGAGCGTCGGGTTC
>JANLTS010000200.1:0-5623 GCA_031363045.1 Hyphomicrobiales bacterium | reverse complement strand
CCTGGTAGCCATTGGCCTCGAGCAGATCGTTGAACAGCTTCATATTCAACTCGTTGTCCTCGACGACGAGAACACGCTTCGGCATGGCCGGTATGGAATCTGGTGTCCGCATCACTCCAGCCGAAGACGAAAGATTGAATGTCATATTGGCGCCAGTTTCTATGATCGCAAACCGGAATCTTCCCGGCCTGCAATATCCCCTTGTTATCCCGACACTCTCCACTTCCCTGGTAACCAACTGCTTAACCAGGCACTTATGCTTTTCATTGAGGTTCAAGGGTGGTTAATTGCTCGATGTCATGCGCCAGTTGCCCATAATAAACACCGAGGAAGCTGAGGTCATCGCACTGAATGCGCTTGGCTTTCTCGCCGCCGACCCGCAACGGCTGCAGCGTTTCCTCGATTTGTCGGGCCTTGATCTGCAGGCGATTCGCGAAAGTGCATCCGACAAGGCCTTTCTCGGTGGCATCCTGGACCATCTGCTGGCCGACCAGACACTGCTCTTGATCTTCGCCGAAGAACATGGCTTGAAGCCCGAACGGGTCGCAAGTCTGCGCCGCAAGCTACCGGGAGCCGCAGTTGATTTCTGACATTACCAGGCAGCAGCTTGCCACCCTGAGTTTCACCGGCCGCCCGCTGGTCATCTGCGATGTCGACGAGGTGATCGTCCATTTCACCAGGGATTTCGAAACCTACATTTCGCGCCATGGTCTGTGGCTCGATTGTTCCAGTTTCGCGCTCAACGGCAATATCCGCCACACCACCGGCGGTTCGGCTGCAAGCGAAGCCCTCGTCGGCCAGTTGATCGCTGACTTCTTCGAGCAACGCACCCGCTATCTTGAACCCATTGACGGCGCCGTCGATGCCCTCCTCCACATTGCCGATACGGCAGATGTGGTGCTGCTCACCAATTTGCCGCATAGCGCAGGTGATGACCGGCGCCTCAATCTCGCCGGCCACGGCTTGAATTTCCCGGTCGTCACCAATTCCGGCCCCAAGGGCCCGGCCATCAACGATCTCGCCACCCGCACGGCACAACCCACGGTGTTCATCGATGACAGCCCGTCCTTCATCGCGTCAGCCTACGACCACGCGCCAAACGTGCATCTGGTGCACTTCCTCCACGACGAACGCTTCGCCCGCCATCTTGAGCCCCTCGACTATGTGTCGCTCCGCACCGGCAGCTGGACCGAGGCCCGCCCGCATATCATGGAGCTGATCGCGGGGTAGGCGGGGCCTACCCGCCATAGCCCCCCAGTTCCATCACCCCGTGCGATTCGAGCGCTGCCTTGAGCTTCGGCCTTGCCCGCACCGCCTTGGCGAGCTTCGCCACCGCCTTGAAGCGCCCATGCAGGGCCTTTTCAGTGGGCTTGCCCCAGATCGTCAGCATGAAGCAGTAAAGATCGAGCGCCGAGAAGTCCTCGCCCATCAGCCACGGACCGGACTTGACCAGGCGGTCATCGAGAATCCGCCAATAGCCGTCGGTGCGCTCCATCGCGACGGCCACCACATGCATGTCCTGTTCCGGGTTCAGCGCATAGACGCTTCCCGGTGCACACAGGTTATTGGTCTGGTAAAGCTCGGTGCTCATCAAGTGCAGCAGGCTCATGAATTCGCCATAGGCATCGCTGCCGATTGGGGGCGACATGCCGCCATCGGGATGCGCCGCCACCAGAAAGCTCACGATCGCTGCCGATTCATACAGCGAGCGCCCGTCGGCCAACCCCAGCGCCGGCACCATGCCCAGTGGATTGATGGCGCGGTATTCGGGGTCTTGCACCTGCTCGCCCGTCATCCAGATATTGGTATAGGGAACCCCCAGCTCCTCGAGCAGCAGGTGAATGGCCAGCGAACCCCAGGTCTTGACGTTGTAGAGCTTGTACATTGTGTTGCCTCCCCGGCCGACGCCGCGCCCATGAGCAGTGTTTCGCAAATTCCCGCCAGAGGCTAGTATTCATTTCATGGATGACAGCGCCGCGACACCGGGCTTCTGCCGCGATTGTTTCTTGGGCACGCGCGGTGAAGAACGCCGCTGCCGGGCTTGCGGCAGTCCGCGCCTGCTGCGTCATCCCGAATTGCATCAACTGGCCATCGCCCATATCGATTGCGATGCCTTCTATGCGGCAGTTGAAAAACGCGATGACCCCACACTCGCCGACAAGCCGCTGATCATTGGCGGCGGGGTGCGCGGTGTCGTTTCGACCGCCTGCTACATCGCCCGCATCAAGGGCGTCAAATCCGCCATGCCGATGTTCAAGGCCCTGAAGCTCTGCCCGGAGGCGACCGTCATCAGGCCCAACATGGCAAAATATACCGAGGCCGGCCGCCAGGTCCGCCAGCTGATGATGAATGTCACGCCGCTGGTGCAGCCGTTGTCGATCGACGAGGCCTTCCTCGACTTGACCGGAACATCGCGCCTCCATGCCATGAGCCCGGCACTGACGCTCGCCCACTTGATCGCCCGCATCCAGAAAGAGATCGGCATCTCGGCGTCAGCTGGCCTGTCGCACAACAAGTTCTTGGCCAAGCTCGCCTCGGACCTTGAAAAGCCGCGCGGCTTCTCGGTGCTGGGCAAGGCCGAGACCTTGAGCTTCCTGGCCGCCAAACCCGTCGGATTCATCTGGGGCGTCGGCAAGGCGATGCAGGAGCATCTGGCCAAAGATGGCATTACCATGATCGGCCAGTTGCAGTCGATGGACAGGAACGAATTGATGCGCCGCTATCACAGCATGGGCTTGCGCCTCTATCATCTGTCGCGCGGCGAGGATGACCGCCACGTCTCGACCGATGATCACTCAAAATCGATCAGTGCAGAGACGACATTCAACACTGACATTTCAGACTGTGCCGAACTTGAGCGCATCCTCTGGCCGCTCGCTGAAAAAGTCTCGCGCCGCGCCAAGGCCGAAGGTGTGGCTGGTCAAACCGTGGTGCTGAAACTCAAGACAGCGGATTTCAAACTCCGTACCCGCAACGCGCACTTGGGCGATCCCACGCTGCTCGCCAACCGCATCTACGACGCTGCACTTCCAATGCTCCAGCGCGAAGCCACCGGCACAAGTTTCCGCCTCATCGGCGTCGGCATCTCAAGCCTCACCCCCGCCACCCCCGAGCATGAAACCGAAACCCTAGATGTCAATACCGCTACAAGGGCCAAGGCGGAACTCGCGGTCGACAAGATCCGCGACAAGTTCGGGAGAACTGCGGTCGGCAGAGGGATTACATTCGGAAGCGGGGAGTAACCCCATCCTCTCCCGCGCATCGCGGGGCGTGGGCGACCCTTGCGTAGCGAGAGTCAGGTAGAACTCCAATATCGAGACCACCACACTGAAATGAGCAGCATGTGTTTACCGACACATTGTGGAACGCTCCAGCCCTGCCCCGCGTTATCGCGGCAGGACGGTTTATTTATTGGAGGTTCACATGCCAGCTCGATCGAAAGCCCAACAGAAGGCGGCCGGAGCCGCCTTGGCGGCGAAACGTGGTGAAACGCCCATCGAAGACTTGAAGGGCGCGTCGCGGGACATGTATGACTCGATGACGGAGAGGGAACTGGAGGACCTTGCCGAAACCGACGGCAAGAAGCTTCCTCAACATGTGCGCGACGACTCGGCCCGCCGCTAGCGGTACCGGAAGACACTAACAACGCAAGACGCGTCAGGACTGCTACGTCCTGGCGCCTCTAATGTTTTCGGGAACGCCAAATGGCAATCCGGCCAATTTCCCGAACTCAAAGCAATTCGACCCACTCCGGGCGAGGAATGGGTCGACCTATGTGGCTTGGCAACAAGCTCTACTGAACTGTAGTTCCAGTTCCGGGCTGAGCCGGCTGAGTTTGGACCGGCGGGGCGGTTTGGACCGGAGGGGTCGTGGGTTCTGGCGCAACTGGTTGCTCAGCGGTCGGTGCGGGCGCTGGTGTCACTGGCGCTGTCGTCTGGGGCGCCGTCGTCTGGCTCTGGCCTGTTGCGTCCGGAAGTACCGGCGGATTATCCGGCTGAACCGGTTGCGTAACGGTTGAATCAGATATCGCGGGCGTCGTTGCCCTGTCTGAGGTGCCATAGGTCACGGCGGCAATGAGCGCGACCACCACCAGCACTCCCAGGATGATCTTACCGGTCGAGCCGCTGTAGAAAGAGGACGGCGGCGGCACATGTCGCGAGTTCGCGTCTGCTGGCCTTGTGGCAAAATTATCATCGCCGGCCAACCCACCGGGCGGGAGATAGGATTCAGGATTGGGCTTTCGAACAGTCGAGAGTGCCATTTGCTTACGCCTTTCAAGTGTTGATCTGTCGAGTCAACGCGTCTTCCCGGTTTTGGTTCCAGGCAGACCACACTTGAATTGACTTCGCCCCGTCATGTCAAAATCTGATATGCGCATATCAAACCTTGTTGACTCACGTTGTTTGTTAATTGTATGACAATAGCGGCGAGCTGGAAAAGCCGTAAGGATATTAAAAAGATCTGAACCAACTGGGAGAAGTGCAATGAAACTGGGAACTGCTGCCGTCATCACCACTTGCCTTTTGCTGTCAGCCGGGCCATCGCTGGCTCAAGAAAAGAAGCAGTTGGCATTCATCGTCAACGCCGCTTCGGACTTCTGGAAACTCGCCGAAGCCGGCGTCAAGAAGGCCCAGGCCGAACTTCCCGATTACGAACTCCAGTTCAAGTATCCCGCTCAAGGCACCGCCGCCCTCCAGAACGCCCTCATGGACGATCTGGTGGCAGCGGGAACCGACGCCATCATGATTTCATCGGTTGATCCCAAAACCTCGATCGATGCCTTCAACCGCATTGCCGCACAGGTGCCGCTGTTCACGACCGACAGTGATGCCCCGGCCAGCAACCGCATCGCCTATCTCGGATCGTCCAACACTCTCGCAGGCGTGCAAGCCGGAGAGATCGCCGTGAAGGCCCTGCCCGGTGGTGCCAAGTGCATGGGCTTCGTCGGCTTTTTGGGAGCTGACAACGCCAAGGAGCGCATCGCCGGATTCAAGCAGGCGGTTGAAGGCAAGGGCATCGAACTCGTTGATACGCGCGGAGATGACGTGGACTTTGCCAAGGCCCGCTCCAATGTCGATGACGTTCTGGCGGCGAACCCGGAAATCAACTGCATGGTCGGGTTCTACTCCTATAACCCGCCGAAGATTTACGAAGCCCTGCAGGCCGCCGGCAAACTCGGCCAGATCACCGTCATCGCCTTCGACGAGGATCCGATCACCCTGGGCGCGGTGCGCGAGGGCAGCTTCGCTGGCACCGTTGTGCAGCAGCCCTTCGAATGGGGCTATCAAGGCATGAAGCTGATGGCGAGCTATCTCGGAGGCGACAAATCAGGCGTCCCGGCGGACAAGCTGATCATCGTTCCGACCAAAGTGATCGACAAGGCCAATGTCGATCAGTTCGAAGCCGATTTGAAAGCAGCGCTCGGCAAGTAAACGCGACAGCGGCGTGGCCAGTGCGACTCCCTGGGCGCTGGCCCGCCTGTTTGTCTTTCATCCGGCCCCTTCGCAAGGCTAGACTGTCCCAATGGCTGCCGCGTTCCTCCAGCTTGACAATATTTCCAAGCGCTTCGGACCCGTGACGGCGCTCGAGAACGTGTCGTTGCAGGTGGCGCGCGGCGAGGTGC
>JANLTS010000196.1:0-6452 GCA_031363045.1 Hyphomicrobiales bacterium | reverse complement strand
TGTCCCAGGCTTGCACGGTCGTCTGCCGGACAATGCCGTTGGGACCGAGCTCCGCCGTGTTGGACGCAATGACACAGGTGCCATCGTCATATTTGCAGCCCTGGATGAAGGCCAGCTTGTTGCCCTCGATCAGGCCCATGTCGATCGTATGGGTCATGTCGCGGCTGTAGACGTCGTCCAGGAAGGCACCGATCTCCTTGGCACCCGTGATGGTGCGCGGCTTGCTCGGCGGATTGTCGTTATCGATGATTGTGAGGACAGCATCATCGGCATAGTAGCCTTTCAAGCTGGCGGCATTGCGGGTTTCAACCGCCTTGCGCAGCCCGTTGATGGTCAGCGGTGTGTTGGTCATGTAGCTCTCCGTCAAGCGGCCAAAGGCGGGTTGCGGCACAGCACGTCAAGAAAGCTGAACCATTTATGGTCAGCGGAATTTTGTTTACCAAGTAGTAGGTAAAATGTCAATTGGCGATCCACCAGAATCATCCTAAGGTGGCGGTGTCCCAAAGGCATAGCCGTGGAGCGCGCAGAACGTGCAGGATTCGCAGACCGCCAATCGCAACGAGACGCCTGAGCGCATTCTGGATGTTGCCCAGGGCCTGGTGCAGACGCGTGGCTACAATGCCTTCAGCTATGCCGACATCGCCGCCGTGCTGCATGTCACCAAGGCCAGCCTGCATTATCATTTTCCATCCAAGGCCTCGCTCGGACTGTCGCTCATTGCCCGCTATGAGAGCCGCTTCCGGCAATTGCTCGACGTGATCGACGCCGGGAATCAGACGTCCGCCGAACAGATCAGGAGTTACATGGCGATCTATGCCGGCGTCCTCGCCGATCATCGCATGTGCATGTGTGGGATGCTGGCAGCTGAGTTCGAGACATTGCCGAAACCCATGCAATCCGCGCTCGATCATTTCTTCGAGATGAACGAGGCGTGGCTTGAAGCAAAATTGCGCCAAGGTCTCGGCGATACATCATTGCGGTTTGCCGATGAGCCGCGATCACTGGCGCAATTCATTGTCGCGGCACTTGAAGGCGCCATGATGCTGGCCCGCTCACATGCCGATGACGCGCGCTTCCACGCCGCCGAACGGCGCCTGTTGGCGGGCCTTGGCATATGAAGCGCCGATGCTGATTGTACTCTACGTTGCCTTGCTGTCAGGCCTGTGTTTCGTGGCCTTCGCTTGGGACAAATTCTGTGCGATGCGCGGGATGTGGCGGATTCCAGAACGCACCTTGTTGATCCTCGCAGCACTCGGCGGCACGCCCGGCGCCTTCAGCGCACAACGCCTGCTGCGCCACAAGACCCAGAAGCAACCGTTTGGAACTTATCTCGTCACCATCGCCGCCCTGCAGGTCATCGCCCTGCTGGCCATTGGATTTTTCGGCGGCGCGCCGGTCATTGCCTTGCTGGCCTTGCTTTAGCTCTTTTCGCGCAGGGTGTTGGCGATCTGCTTGCCGGTGTCGAAGGCGGCACGGCGGCGGCTGATGTCCTCCGGACTCAAAAGATCGATGTTGCAATAGTCACGCTTCCAGGTGTGATCGCCGTTCCACTGCAGTGGCGATGTGACCGTGCTGCGCGCCGCTTTTGCCTGTTCGAGAAGATCGAGTGCAAGGCCCAGCGTGATATCCTGAGACTTGAGATCGCCTGGCCTGCTTGCCGCGTTGCCCAATGGAAAATCGCTGAACAGCAATCGTGGCACGCCGATGTGTTCGACGATGTCCCGGGCGCAGCCCATGATGACCGTGGCAATGCCAGCATCCTCAAGGGCGCGCGCCGCAAGGCTGACGCTCTGGTGGCAGATCGGACAATTGGCAACGAGGATCGCCGCGTCCGCAGTCTCAGCCTTGACGCGCGCCACGAGGTCCACGCAATCGACATCGATGGTGGTGCGCTGGCTGCGGTTGGTGGGGAGGCCAAAGAACTGTGATGTGACGGCACCCACACGGCCCGACGCAATCGCGCGGCGAAGTGCGGGCAGAGGAAAGTAAGTATTCTGATCTTCCGCCGTCGTGTGCTGCCGGTCGATGGCGACATGCGAGATGCGAAGATCGGGATCGCTTGCCGTTTCACCCGCATAGACGCGATAGAATTTCGCCGCCGCGTTGTAGGGGGCACCCGGCCCTTGATCGCCCTTGTCCGGCTGATAGGGAGCCGCCGTCGTCACCAGCGCAATGCGGCACTGGCCCAAGGGTTTCGTCAGTGGCTGGAACGGCGCAGCCTCGAACCGTGCCCATTCATAGGGCGCGCCATAGCCCAGCGCCGCATAGTAGCTGCGGATACGCGGCAGATAGGCGATTGGAGAATCCCGGCTAACTGTCATATGGTCCCCACAATAACAACTGAGGTGAAAAGGCAAAATTGATGTGCCAGTATACAACGCTCGTCGTTCCGCCAACCGATTTGAGCTCTCTGGCTAGGACGTTGGCTTCGAAAGGGCGGCAACTCGAACCTACTGCCAATGCATCTTTGGCAAAGCATTTGCAGCAGGGTGACCAACAGTACATTCTATCAAGGCGCAGCGGTCAATGCGATTGCGGGTCCGTCTTGGGGCGTGATGCCGATGATATGTCGAATACGTCTGACGATCTAGCTCGCGATGTTGATAAATTTCGGCGTAAGAGATGGAGTGAATCGAAGATTCAGCGAAGCCTTGGCCACCGTGCCGAATCGAATCGGCAGAAAATTGCTGTCGATTTCGACAGCTTCGAGTATTGGGCTCAACTCTTGACAGAACTCATTCGAACTTTCCGCTTTCCGCGTGTCGGGCTCTTTGTACACAACTATCACGGGCCGATTGACTCAGAAGTCCTGCCGGCGGTCGCTGTCAAAACATTGCGAATCGAACAGGTGCTGACTGGCGTCGAAAATCTTGCTGAAGACAATTTACTTTATTTCCACGTCCGGCTTCCGAAGTGAGCATCATTCAGCTGACGCTGTTCGGCAATTGCTCCTCGCGCAGCGCGATGAAATCTTTTAGTCCCTCGGCGATGCCTTCATCAAGCTTCGGCTCTTCGTAAGCGGCCAGCATGGCACGCGCCTTGTCACGGCCGCGGGTGTCGTGATCCTTGGCACCTTCCGCCGACCATTGCTCGAAGGAATTGAAATCCATGATCGAAGGAATGAAGAAGGCCTTCTCGAAGTGTTCGAGCGTGTGCTGGGTGCCGAGGAAATGCCCGGCGGGACCGACCTCGCGCACCGCCGCCATGGCTTCCTTGAAATCATCGAACTTGAGGCCGCCCGCATATTTATACCAGCCCACAAGCTGCTCGGCATCGGTGACAAACTTGGAATAGCCGCAGCACAAGCCGGCTTCGAGCCAGCCCGCCACATGCCAGATGTAATTGGCACCCGCCAGGATCGCCGCGTGCATCAGCATGTTGGATTCATAACCCGCCTGCGCATCGTTGAGCTTCGAGCCGACATGAAAGCCCGAGGTGCGCCATGGGAGCTTATACTTCCGTGCCAGTGCTCCCATCAGATACATCATCTGGGCAGCTTCCGGCGTGCCGCCCATGGGTGCTCCGGTCTTCATATCGACCGTCACCATGAACTGGCCGTAGATCTGGGGTGAGCCCGGGCGGATGAGCTGGGTGAAGGCGACACCGGCCAGGGCCTCGGCATTGACCTGCGCCACGGCACCGACCGCCGATGCGCTCGTCGAGGCGCCGCATAGTGCAAAGGGTGCGAGGATCAGCGGCTGGTTGTGGCGCGCATAGACGCGCATCGCGTCGATCATGGTGGCGTCCCACACCAGCGGCGAGTTGCAATTGGTGATCGCCACCAGGACGGTATTGTCCTTCACATAGTCATCACCAAAAACGATGCCCGCCATCTTCATTACATCCTCGGCGCGCTCCTTCGAGGTGACGATGCCCATGAACGGTTTGTCGGAGTGTTTCAGCGCCGAGTGGATAATGTGGAGATGCCGTTTTGGTACCGGGATTTCCATCGGCTCGCAGATGATCGAGCTCGACGAATGCAGTGCTGGCGACATGTAGGCGAGCTTGTGCAGATTGTTCAAATCCTCGAGCGAGCCATAGCGCCGCTTGTTGTCGAGATCGCGAACGTAAGGCGCACCATACATCGGCACGAAGACCGTGTTCTTGCCGCCGACCTTCACCGTGCGTTCCGGGTTGCGGGCGTTGAGGGTGAACTCCGGCGGCACCTTGGCGATGAGATCCAAGAGCAAACCACGATCAATCCGGACGCGTGTGCCTATGACATCGGCGCCCGCCGCCTTCCACATCGAGATCGCCTCGTCGTCGCGGAATTCGCAACCGACCTCCTCGAGGATCTTGAGTGATTCCTCGTGGATCAGCTCGACCGCCTCGTCCGGCACCATCTGGTAGACCGGAATCTCGCGCACCAAGGTTGGGAACGACGCCATCGGCACCGACCGCAAGGCGCGGCGGCCCTCGCGGCCTCCAGCCCGGCGCGCCGTGGGGGCATTGTGAGCCAGGCTCGGGGCGGTATCCGTCATCGCTGCGTCTCCACTCTGTAGGCTGGCATTTCAGCGCCTCTGAAAAGATTGTTTCAAGCGAAGACTTCGCATGCAACAGGTGAATTGAATTCAATCGACATGAGCGAGAAGCCAGTCGCGCAGCACCGCCGCCTCAAGCTTCAGCGGCCGCCTGGTGCTCCACGTCAGGTAAAACGATTGCGGCGCATCGATTTCGGCGCGCGTCACTTGTGCCAGAGCGCCGCTGGCGATCAGCGGCTTGACGAGGCTCAACCAGCCAAGCGCCACGCCCTGGCCGGACTGTGCCGCCTGCAGCGCAATGACATAGCTGTTGAAGCGCCGGACATTGAGTTTGCGGTGCGGTGCTCCGATTTCGCGCAGGAACAAGGCCCATGTCGTCCAAGTCCAGTCGACGCCCTCGACCGAGAGCAGCGGCAGACCGGCAAGATCCTTCACCGATTTGACCGGGTGGCCGGCGATGAAGCCTGGTGCAGCGACGGCGGCGATGCGGTCGCCGAGCAGCAGTACCGATTCTTCGTCCGGCCAGTGTCCCTCTCCATAACGTACCCGCAGATCGACATCGCTGCGCTGCGGGTCTTGCGTGCGGTCGGAAATGATATGGTCGATGACGATGTCCTGATGCGACGTCCAGAACCGCCCGAGCCGCGGCATCAGCCACAACTGCGCGAATGCCATGGTGGTGCCGATCGAAACGCTCCTGAGGCTGCCCATCTGGCTGACATCGCGCAACGCCGCCGCGATGCGCTCAAAGGCATCGCCAAGGCTCAGCGACACCGCCTCGCCCTCGGGCGTCAGTGCGAGGGCCCGGTGCAGGCGCAGGAACAGCGGGCGGCCGATCTCGTCCTCCAGCACTTTCACCTGTTTTGAAACCGCCCCCGGCGTGACGTTCAACTCTTGCGCGGCGCGCGTCAGGCTCAAGTGCCGCGCGGCGGCTTCGAACGCCGCAAGGGCGTTGAGCGACGGCAGGCTATAGTGGCGGCGGACCATGGGATGTTCCCCTAGCAGATATCGACGATTGAGAAAACATCACGCGAAGCCGCCGGTTGCAAAACAACCACTGGCCCGCAACCGGTAAACCGAAGAGGCCTCTCAGTTGACCTCCTGTGCAGATCGTTACAGTATGCGGCTGGGGAGAGGGGATTCGGCGCAGGGGGGATACCAGCGTCTGTTCCAAATCAGGCAATGACATGACGTCCGGTTTCCCCGGGACGCAGGGAGGTGCCATTCAATGGCCAAAGAACAACATCATATATCCGAGGACGAGAAAGTCCTCCACGGCATGGGTTATGCCCAGGAACTGTCGCGGCGCATGGGAACGTTCCAGAGTTTCGCGATTTCGTTTTCCATCATTTGCATCCTGTCGGGCGGTCTTGGGTCGTTTCCCATCGCGCTGTCGACGGGCGGCCCGTTCTCGCTCACCGTCGGTTGGCTGATCGGCGGCGTCTACGCGCTGATCGTCGCCGCCGCCCTGGGCCAGATCGCATCGGCCTATCCGACGGCTGGCAGCCTCTATCACTGGTCGTCGATTCTCGGTGGCCGCTTCTGGGGCTGGGCCACGGCCTATGTCAATTTGCTGGGACTGCTGTTTGTGGTCCCCGCCGTCAACGTGTTCCTGTACCTGATCACCAAGGACCTGTTCTTCGGCGCGGTGATGGGAGTGGATGTATCGACCTGGTCGCTGACGACGCAGATCGTCTCGGTCGCGGCGATCACCGCGGCACAAGCGCTGCTCAATCACTTCGGCATCCGGCTGACGACGATCCTCACCGACTTCTCGGGCTATCTGATCTTCGTCGTCACTGTCATCCTCATCATCATGTTCGTGATGGCAGCACCGAGCTTCGACCTGAGCAAGGCCTTCACCTTCGTCAACAACACCGGCGCACCGGGCGGCGGTGTATCACCGGAAGTCGGACCGCTGATGGCCATCATCATCGGCCTGCTCTATCCGCTCTTCACCATCACCGGCTT
>JANLTS010000193.1:0-2633 GCA_031363045.1 Hyphomicrobiales bacterium | reverse complement strand
CAGCAGCGGTCTCGAAACGTCAAGCGTCATGCCCTGGCCATCCGCAATGCCGGCACCGGTTTCGCCAGGTTCGAAAACGTCATTGCCCCGGCTCCAGTCTCAAACATGTGGTCCACCAGTTCGGCGGCAATAGACCGGCCAATCGCGGGTGCGGCGACCAGGTCGTGGTGATGCAGGCCCGGCGTCGTGTTGATTTCACCGATATAGCCATTGGCTGATGTCAGCGGCTCTGAAATGTTGCGGGCAATGATGTCGATGCCGGCCAGCCTGACGCCAAGATTCTGTACCAGCCTGGTGCAGGTGGCGAGGGTGGTGCCATGCACCGCGGCGCGCAACGTGTGGTTCTGGGCGCTGGCGTTTTCATTGACGGCACGCTTCAACACGATCATCTGGCCATCGGCTGGAACCGAGCGGACAGTCAGCTGCTGAGCGGCAAGGTAGGAGGTGCATTCGCGGTCGAGGCGGATTGGGCTCAGCGCCGTGAATGGCCTGCCGGAGAGCCGGGCGGCGTTTTCAGCTTGCACGAGCGTGGCGATCGAGCGCTTGCCATCGCCCACGATGCGCGGCGGGTCGCGGCGTACCGCGTCAAGGAAACGGCCATCGATAAACAACAACCGCCAGCTCTGGCCTTCGATCTGTTCCTCGGCAATGAGACCGGGATCAAAGCGCGCCGCCAGCCATGCGGCACGGCGAAGTTCGTGGGGCGTATTGACACCGGTTGTCACGCCCCGCCCACCGCCAGTGCCGAAATTCGGCTTCACCACCAGCGGGCGTCCGGCTTCGCTCAACAGTGCCACGGCATTCCGCATGTCGGTGACGGGAAAACTCACATGGCGCGGCACCTCGAGACCCTGTTCGGCGAGCAGCTGATAGGTCAAGGCCTTGTTGCCCATCAAATCGAGAGTCAAACGATCATCCAGCCGCACATCGGGACCACGCACCACCAGCACTGTGCCATTGCGGGTCAGGCGGGTGAAGCCGCCGTCCCATTTGCGGAACGTGGCACCGGTCTCGGCTGCAACCTTCGCCCAGAACAGGTCATAATAGCGCTGACGCAGCGCCTTGAAGCGCATGTGCTGGATCATATCTGGCACATCGAGAAGCCGCAGGGAGCGGAACATCTGGCGCGTCAGGCTGGACGGGAGGGCCATTTCAAAGCTCAATCGATCAGGCAATTGTCGGCGGCCAGTTGCTTGTCGACCCATTCGTTGCTGAAATTGCCAGCTTTCACGTCGGCCACATATTGCTGCATGCGGGCGCGATGGGCGCGAAGGCGCATCACCGTGTCGCCCGCCACTTCACGGCGGACCACCGCAATGCCGCTGCGATCGGCGACAATGATATCGCCCGGATTGACGACGATGCCGCCACAACTGATGGCGTAATTCAGCTCGCCCGGGCCCCGGTGCAGCGGCCCGAAAGGCGTGATGCCGCGCGCATAGATCGGCAATCCGGCCTCGATCAGGCCGGGCAAGTCGCGCACCAGTCCATCAACCACAAACCCCGCAATACCACGGTGTTTTGCCTTGTTGGCGACGAGATCGCCCAGCACGGCGTTGAGCGGGCTGCCACCGGTATCGATGACGATCACGTCGCCGGGCTTGGCCAGATCAAGCGCCTTGTGGACCATCAGATTGTCGCCGGGAAACACCTTGACGGTCAATGCCGGGCCAACCAATGGCTTGTCATTGACGAGGTTCCGGATGTCGGAGGCCATCGTGTACATGCGGTTCAGGATGTCGGAAATGTCAGGCGTCTCGAAGTCACGGAACATGTTGACGGTTGGCATCGGTGGGCGGTCAATGTTACGGCGGATGCGGAAGCCTGCGCCGGGCGTCATCTCGGCCGATTTCGGACGGCTGGTGGCGGCGGTTTCGGTGTCCTGCTTGCTGTAACTGCTGGGAATGATTGCCATGGCTCCAAGTCCTCGCATCAATTGGTTGATCTTGTGCCACCAAAGATGCATGGCGGGTGCCACGGCAGCGCCGGGTTCATAGTATCGTAAACACTATCTTAATGTTCTGTGCCGGAGCTAGACTATGACCCGGCACGGGAGGATTCCTTGAGTTTGGAAAGCGACATCGCGCAGATCGCGCGGCAGGAAGAGCAATTGCGGTTCGCGGCGTTCAACGAGGCGGATGCCTGGGCGCTGGGCTTGCGCATGCGCTCCGCCGCGGTGGAGCGCAAGTTGCCCTTCGTCATCGATATCCGCATCGGCAACCGGCCGCTGTTCTACGCAGCGCTCGCCGGCTCGACGCCCGAAAATCCGGATTGGGTGCGGCGCAAGGTCAACACTGTGATGCGCTTTCACAAATCATCTTACCGGGTGGGCCGCGAACACGACCTGCAGGGCAAGAAATTTGACGCCTCGCGCGGCCTCGATCCGATGGATTATGCGCCAGCGGGCGGTGGCTTTCCCATTCACATCACCGGCACCGGGGTGGTCGGTGTTATCACGGTATCGGGCGTTCCGCAGCGCCAGGACCATGGCTTTGTGGTCGAAATGATCGCCGCTCATCTTGGAATCGATCCCGCCCCGCTGGCGCTTGGTCCCGAAACGCCCTGATGGCTTGGAGCATCTGGTTCTTCGCCGTCGCCAGCCTGGCGGCGTTCTTCGTCGGGGCGTCGAAGGG